>NZ_JAMJFM010000022.1:0-131860 GCF_023544705.1 Streptomyces sp. MCA2 | reverse complement strand
CACGTCATCTCCGCCGGGCGACAGCCGCGGCGAGAGCCGATTCACCCGATGTCGACGAGGAGATCGCCCCCCTCCACCTGCTGGATCTGGTTGATGGCCAGCCTGGCCACCCGCCCGGCCTTCGGCGCGGTGATCGCCGCTTCCATCTTCATCGCCTCGATGGTGGCCACCGTGGTGCCGGCCTCCACCTCGTCGCCCTCGGCCACCGCGAGCGTGACCACACCGGCGAAGGGGGCCGCGACATGGCCGGGGTTGCCCCGGTCGGCCTTCTCCGTCACCGGCACGTCGGCGGCCGCCGCGGTGTCGCGTACCTGGATCGGCCGCAGCTGGCCGTTCAGGGTGGACACCACGGTGCGCAGACCGCGTTCGTCGGCCTCGCCGACGGCCTCCAGCTCGATCAGGAGCCGTACACCCGGCTCCAGGTCGACGGCGTACTCCGTTCCGGAACGCAGCCCGTAGAAGAAGTCCTTGCTCTCCAGCACGCTGGTGTCGCCGTAGGCCTGGCGGTGCGTCTCGAAGTCGCGCGCCGGCCCGGGGAACAGCAGCCGGTTGAGCGTCGCGCGCCGGTCCTTCTCCAGTCCCGAACGGTCCTCCACGGTCAGTTCCTGCACGGGCCGGGGTTCGGCGCGGCCCTCCAGCGCCTTGGCGCGGAACGGCTCCGGCCACCCGCCGGGCGGGTTGCCCAGCTCGCCGCGCAGGAACCCGATGACGGAATCGGGGATGTCGAACTCGTTCGGCGTCGCCTCGAAGTCCGCCGGCTTCACCCCGGCGCCCACCAGATGCAGCGCGAGGTCCCCGACCACCTTGGACGAGGGGGTCACCTTCACCAGACGGCCGAGGATCCGGTCGGCGGCCGCGTACATCGCCTCGATCTCCTCGAAGCGGTCGCCCAGGCCGAGCGCGACTGCCTGCGTACGCAGGTTGGACAGCTGCCCGCCGGGGATCTCGTGGTGGTACACGCGGCCGGTCGGCGAGGCCAGGCCCGCCTCGAACGGCGCATAGATCCGGCGGACGCTCTCCCAGTACGGCTCCAGGTCCCCGACCGCCTTCAGATCCAGCCCGGTGGGCCGTTCGGAGTGGTCGGTCGCGGCCACGATCGCCGACAGCGACGGCTGCGAGGTGGTGCCGGCCATGGACGCCACCGCGCCGTCCACGGCGTCCGCGCCGGCCCGGATCGCGGCGAGATAGGTGGCCAGCTGACCGCCCGCGGTGTCATGGGTGTGCAGGTGCACCGGCAGGTCGAACTCGCGGCGCAGCGCGGAGACGAGCGTCTCGGCGGCCGGCGCCCTGAGCAGCCCCGCCATGTCCTTGATGGCCAGGACATGGGCCCCGGCGTCCACGATCTGCTCGGCCAGGCGGAGATAGTAGTCCAGGGTGTACAGCCGCTCGGACGGGTCGGACAGGTCGGAGGTGTAGCACAGGGCGACCTCGGCGACGGCCGTTCCGGTCTCCCGTACGGCGTCGATGGCGGGCCGCATCTGCCCGACGTCGTTGAGCGCGTCGAAGATCCGGAAGATGTCGACACCGGTGGCTGCGGCCTCCTGCACGAAGGCGTCGGTCACCTCGGTCGGGTACGGCGTGTAGCCCACGGTGTTGCGGCCGCGCAGCAGCATCTGAAGGCAGATGTTTGGTACGGCCTCGCGGAGTGCGGCCAGCCGCTCCCAGGGGTCCTCGGCGAGGAAGCGGAGCGCGACGTCGTACGTGGCGCCGCCCCAGCACTCCAGCGACAGCAGCTGCGGCATCGTCCGCGCCACCGCCGGGGCGACGGCGAGCATGTCCTTGGTACGGACCCGGGTGGCGAGCAGTGACTGGTGGGCGTCCCGGAAGGTGGTGTCGGTGACGCCGATGGCGGGCGACTCGCGCAGCCACCGGGCGAACCGTTCCGGACCGAGCTCGGCGAGCCGCTGCCGGGAGCCGGCCGGCGGTTCGATGGCGGGCACGGGCGGCAGTTTGGTGATCGGGTCGATCAGCTCGGGCCGTGCGCCGTGCGGCTTGTTCACCGTCACGTCCGCGAGGTAGGTGAGCAGCTTGGTGCCGCGGTCGGCGGAGTGGCGCGCGGTGAGCAGGTGTGGGCGCTCTTCGATGAACGACGTGGTGACCCGCCCGGCCCGGAAGTCCGGGTCGTCCAGCACGGCTTGCAGGAACGGGATGTTCGTGGCCACGCCGCGGATGCGGAACTCGGCCACGGCGCGCCGGGCCCGGCCGATCGCGGTATCGAAGTCCCGGCCCCGGCAGCTGAGTTTGACCAGCATCGAATCGAAATGCGCGCTGATCTCCGTACCGGCGTGCGTGGTGCCGCCGTCCAGACGGATCCCCGAGCCGCCCGGCGAACGGTAGGCGCTGATCCTGCCGGTGTCCGGGCGGAATCCGTTGGCGGGGTCCTCGGTGGTGATGCGGCATTGCAGCGCGGCACCGTGCAGGGTGACCGTGTCCTGCGTGAGGCCGAGCTCGGGCAGCGTCTCACCTGCGGCGATACGCAGCTGCGCCTGCACGAGGTCGACGTCGGTGACCTCCTCGGTCACCGTGTGCTCGACCTGGATGCGCGGATTCATCTCGATGAAGACGTGGTTCCCGTCGCGGTCGAGCAGGAACTCCACGGTGCCCGCGTTGCGGTAGCCGATCTGCTGGGCGAACCGCACGGCGTCGGCGCAGATCCGCTCGCGCAGCTCCGGATCGAGGTTCGGCGCGGGCGCGAGTTCGATCACCTTCTGGTGCCGGCGCTGCACCGAGCAGTCGCGCTCGAAGAGGTGGATGACATTGCCCTGCCCGTCGGCGAGGATCTGCACCTCGATGTGGCGGGGGTCGACGACGGCCTTCTCCAGGAAGACGGTGGAGTCACCGAACGCGGACGCGGCCTCACGGGCCGCCGCCTCGATGGACTCGCGCAGCATGCCGGGATCCTCGACGCGGCGCATACCGCGCCCGCCGCCGCCGGCGACCGCCTTGACGAATACGGGAAATCCGACGTCCTCGGCGGCACGGACCAATTCGTCCACGTCCGTGGAGGGCTCCGAGGATCCGAGTACCGGTACGCCTGCCGCGCGCGCGGCGGCCACCGCGCGGGCCTTGTTCCCGGTCAGTTCGAGCGTGTCCTTGTCCGGCCCGACGAACGTGATGCCCGCTTCCTCGCACGCCCGCGCCAGGTCGGGGTTCTCGGACAGGAACCCGTAGCCCGGGTACACCGCGTCCGCTCCCGCCTCGCGCGCGGCCCGGACGATCTCCTCCACGGAGAGGTAGGCACGCACCGGGTGTCCCGGCTCACCGATCTCATGTGCCTCGTCGGCCTTCAGCCGGTGCAGTGAATTGCGGTCCTCGTGCGGGAAGACGGCAACGGTTTTCGCGCCCAGCTCATAGCTGGCGCGGAAAGCGCGAATCGCGATCTCACCACGATTGGCGACCAGTACCTTGCGGAACATTCTCGATCCCTTCAGCCTGCCGTTGACGAACACCCTGGTGTCGGCGATGAGCAGATCAGACGCCGGACCCGCAGTGACTTATTACCTGGCGAGGCCCCATGTAACTCAGCAGTAGGTCAGCAGTAGGTCAGCATGCACCCTGTCAGAATGGCGAAGGATGCCGGCACCCGCACCCCCGGTGATTCCTTTGGAACCCCTTCTGACCTGCAAAAACACTGGTCAGCCCACCAAGGCTGCCCGTGTGGTGAAACCAGCGCCAATGGAAGCCGAAGAGATAAGGAAAGCCATCATTGCAGGCCAGAGGGCACTATTAGGGCAGCAAGTCAGCAAAAATTCGGCATCAACGCCACCCCCACAAAAACGGCCCGGATCGTACGGCACACCGCACTCCGGACCTCCCCTGCGCCCCGGCCTGGCCCAGATACCGGTTACCGGTTTCCGCACCACCAGACAACTTCCCCGAGGGGAACACCCCGCAGAATCAACGGAGTTGGGCGCCGTCTACCGTGCAGAGTCCACCGACACATCGGACTGCGCGGCCGCCCGGCTCCCTCCCACCCCCTCCGGAACCGGACCCGGCGCCCTCCCTCGCCTCCGCGAGCCCCCCACCCCGGACAGGCAGAGAAGGCCCCCGAGGAGCGTCAGCCAGCCGGACACCTCGCCGACGAACAGCCACGACATGACGACGACGAGCGCCGGGACCGCGTAGGTCGTGGCACCCCTCTTCCCGACGGCCCTACGGGACACCGCCGGGCCAGGCCTCACGGGGCGGGACTCCACCCCGCCGGGCCAGGAGCAGGGCACGCAACACGACAGCCGCCACCGCCGGCCCGCCGAAGGCGAGCGCATCCGGCGGCCCGAAAGGCGCGCCGGAGCAAATGGAACCTGGGTCAGCCGGCCCGGGAGCCCGTCCCCTCGAAAGGGACGGTCCCCCGAAGATTGGACGGTTCGCTGCTTTTGTCGCAAACCTCGGAGACCGCAGCCTTGACGGCAGTGCGCTCCGTTTTGGGCGACATCGATTTCTCCCTGCGGCGCAGCATTCCGACCGCAATGCCGACGACGACCAGAGCCGTGGCGCAGAACGTCGACGCGGTCATGCGCTCACCCTGGAAAATCCAGGCCGACGCCAGGCCGAATACCGGGACGAGCAACGAGAATGGGGCAACGGTCGGCGCGTCATAGGTGCGCAGGAGATATCCCCATGCGGCGAATCCGAACAGCGTTGCTCCCCATGCCACATAGAGCGCAGCGCCCACTCCGCTGAGGTTCAGATGCTGGAGCGCCCGCAGGTCCGCGTCCCAGCCTTCGACGGCCACGGAGAGGAGCGCGAGCGGAACGGGCGGCACCACGCTCACCCAGACCATGAACCGGAACGCATCCGGCGGGCCCGCCTTCCGCATCGCGATGTTCGACAGGCCCCAGCACGCCGCCGCACCCACGACCAGCAGAAATCCGGCAAGTGTGCCGGCCGTCGAGCCCAGCCCGGCCAGCACGATGCCCGCCGAGGCAATGACCATGCCGACGATCTGCACCCGCCGGGCACGCTCCTTCAGCAGCGCCGCGGCGAAGAGCACGGTGAACACCGCCTGCCCCTGGAGCACCAGGGAGGCCAATCCCGGGGGCAGCCCCACATGCATACCGATGAACAGCATCCCGAATTTCATGATGCCGAGCGTGATACCGACCGCAATCACCCAGCGCCAGGCGACTCTCGGCCGCCCGACGAAGAACACCGCGGGCAGCGCGGCCAGGAGAAAACGCACCCCGGAGAAGAGAAGTGGCGGAAAATCACGCAGCCCCACGTCGATCACCACGAAATTCGCGCCCCATACGGCGGCGACGACCACTGCCAAGGCGACGTGTGCGGGCTTCATGCAATGACTCCTGGGGGACGCACTCCTGCGGGGTGTTCCATCCCAACAGCCGCCGTCCGTAAAGACCAGCAAAAGTTACTGAAGGTGGGGTATTAGCATCGCTTCATGTTCGACCTCAATCGCCTGCGTGCTCTGCGTGCCGTGGCCACCCACGGCTCGGTGACGGGTGCGGCCGCCGCTCTGGGCTACACGCCATCCGCCGTCTCCCAGCAGATCGCCAAGCTGGAGCGCGAGACCGGTTCCGAACTGCTCGACCGGCAGGGCGGCAAGGTGGAACTCACGCCCGCGGCCTGGCTGCTCGCGGAGGCGACGGACGAGGTCGTGGCCGTGCTGGAGCGGACCCGCTCGCGCCTGGAGGAACAGCGCGACCAGCCCACCGGGCGCCTGGTGCTCGCCGCGTTTCCCACGGCCTGCCGCGGCTTCACCACCGCCGCGCTGGCCGGCCTCGCCGGGCGCCACCACGCCCTGGACTGCCGACTGGTGGAGTCCGACCCCAACCGCGCCATCAGCCTCGTCGTGCGGGGGGAGGCGGATCTCGCGGTCGTACACGACTGGCACAACACCCCGCTGACGCTGCCCGCCTCGCTGTCCGTCGCCGAGCTGGGCGAGGACATCGCCGACGTCGCCCTGCCCGAAGGGCACCCGCTCGCCGACCGGGACGTGGTGACCCCGTACGACCTGCGCGAAGAACGGTGGATCGGGCAGGGCCCCGGGGCCATGTGCCACGAGTGGCTGGTGCGTTCCTTCTCCGGCCTCGGCGTCGAACCGGACATCGCCTACCAGATCGAGGAGTACGCATCCCAAGTCTCGCTTCTGGCAGCGGGTTTGGGCGTCACGATACTTCCCCGGCTCGGCCGCGGCGCCCTGCCGCCCACCGTCCGTGTCGTACCGATGCAGCCCGCGCCCTCCCGTAGGCTCTCGGCCGTCTGGCGCTCCCAGGCCGACCGCAGACCTGCCATCCACGCCACATTGGCAGCGCTGCGCGAGCACTGGCCGACCTCAAATCCCCTCCACCCGGCCCGCGAAGCCGAGTGAACCGGCCACCACCCGTCCGCCGCTGCCCGCCGATGGCCTTCGAGCCCGCCTTGCCGAAGAGGCTGGGCACGTCTCGTTCCGCGGCTGCATGCAGGCCCCTGGAAGATCCTCCTGGGCCGACGAAACCGCCGTACGCGGCGCGTAGCCGTCTGGCGAAGGGATTTGCCCGTCCACAGCGGGCGACAAAGACAAGGAGGAATACCCACTCCTTGCCACTCTCAACTTATAGCGCACTGGGGGCCTTGCGGCAAGGCCCCTGTAGTGGGGCAGAATCGCGGGCCGAGGTCAGAACCTTCAGGAATAGGTGATTCACGAAGTGCGTGTGTTTTTGTCGGTGTATGAGTCATGTGGTGACACCAAGCCGATAGGGGGACGCACGCTGCGGCTGCGGGCACTCGACACCGAGGTGCGAGTGTGCGCGCCGTCGGACAGGGCGGCAGCGACCGCGGACCGGAGCTGATGACATGAACCCCCTGACCACCAGCGCGTTCGACCTTCCCGACCACCTCTCCCCCAAGGCGGACCCGGCGCTGATCGACGGCGACGAGCGGCACTTCGCGGCCATCGCGGAGAGCCTGGAGCAAACGATCGCCGAACTGTCCGACCGCCTCGAAGCCGAGCGCAGGGCTCCCGGCGGCATCGGCCGCGCGGCGATGGACCGGGACGCGGAGATCCACCGGCTGACCGGCCGCCTGCGCACCTTGCGCCGCTTCGGTTTGGACCTGTGCCTGGGGCACATCGTCAGTGCGGACGATCCCGAGCCCGTGTACATCGGACGCCTCGGCCTCACCGACAGCGCCGGGCGTCGGCTGCTGCTCGACTGGCGCTCCCCCGCGGCCGAGCCGTTCTTCGCGGCGACCCACGCCCATCCGATGGGGGTGGCGAGCCGCCGCAGGTATCGCTGGACCCGCGGCCGGATCAGCGACTACTGGGACGAGGTGTTCACCGCCGACGGGCTCGAAGGGCACGCCGCGCTCGACGACCAGTCCGCGTTCATCGCCAGTCTGGGCGGCAACCGGTCGGCCCGGATGCGCGACGTGCTCGCCACCATCCAGGCCGACCAGGACGCCATCATCCGGGCGGGGTCCCGCGGCACTCTGGTCGTCGACGGCGGTCCGGGTACCGGCAAGACCGTCGTCGCTCTGCACCGTGCCGCCCACCTCCTCTACTCCGACCCTCGCCTCGGCCACCGTCGGGGCGGCGTGCTGTTCGTCGGTCCGCATCAGCCCTACCTGGCCTACGTCGCCGATGTCCTGCCCAGCCTGGGAGAGGAGGGCGTGCAGACCTGCACCCTGCGGGACCTCGTCGCCGAGGGGGCCGGAGCGGCGGCCGAGACCGACCCGGACGTGGCCCTTCTGAAGTCGTCCGCGGACCTGGTGAAGGCGATCGAGCCGGCCGTCGGTATCTACGAGGAGCCGCCCACCGAGGGGATGGCGGTTTCGACCCACTGGTCCGACATCTGGCTGAGCGCCGAGGACTGGGCGGCGGCGTTCGCAGCAGTGGAACCAGGCACTCCGCACAACGAGGCGCGTGACCAGATCCGGGAGGAGCTGCTCACGATCTTGATGGACAAGGACGACAGCGACGCCCCGCCCGAGCTGCTCAGGAGGTCGCTCCTCCAGGACAGAGAGCTGGTCAGGACCCTCAATCGTGCCTGGCCGATGATCGAGGCGAGTGACCTCGTCGGAGATCTGTGGTCGGTGCCCGCCTACCTGCGCAAGTGCGCTCCCCGGCTCAGCCCTGATGACGTGCGCAAGCTACAGCGCGCGGACGCCCAGGCCTGGACGGTGTCCGACCTGCCGCTGCTGGACGCGGCACGCCAGCGGCTCGGCGACCCGGAGGCGTCACGACGCAAGCGGCGGCACGAGGCCTCCGTGGCCGCCGAACGTGCCCGCCGGGCCGACGTCATCGACGGCCTGCTTCAGAACGTCCTGATCGACGAGAGCGAAGGCGCGGTGGGGATGCTGCGCGGACAGGACCTCCAGGACACCCTGGTCGACGAGAGCGCCCTGCCCGGCACCGAACCGGACCTGCTCTCCGGCCCGTTCGCGCACATCATCGTGGACGAGGCACAGGAACTGACCGACGCGGAGTGGCAGATGCTGCTGCTCCGCTGCCCGTCCCGGAGCTTCACCATTGTCGGGGACCGCGCCCAGGCCAGGCACGGGTTCACGGAGTCGTGGCAGGAACGGCTCGAGCGGGTCGGGCTCGACCGGATCGACGTTGCGTCCCTGAGCATCAACTACCGCACGCCGGAAGAGGTCATGGCGGAAGCCGAGCTGGTCATCCGGGCCGAGCTCCCGGACGCGAATGTGCCGACCTCCATCCGCAGCAGCGGCATCCCCGTCGTCCACGGATCGGTTGCGGATCTGGACACGGTCCTCGACAGCTGGCTCGCCGCGCATGCCGACGGGATCGCCTGTGTCATCGGCGACCCCACGTTCCGGGCGACGCCCCGCGTCCGGTCGCTCACCCCGGAGCTCTCGAAGGGGCTGGAGTTCGACCTGGTCGTCCTCGTCGACCCGGAGGAGTTCGGCAAGGGTGTCGAGGGAGCGGTCGACCGCTATGTGGCGATGACCCGGGCGACCCAGCAACTCGTCATCCTCACGAGCTCCTGACATCGGCCTGGACAACACGATCGCCGCCAAATACCCCTCGCCGAAACGTCGTTCACGACCTCACCGGCACGAACGGACCGGAAGCCGGAACCCGGAAATGAAGCCCGGAACCCGGATATCCTGAATCCGGCTTCCGGTCTTGTTCATCGAAAGCGAGGGGGCGAGATGTGGTCGGGCAGGCACGACGATTACTTCGAACAAACCGCACAGATGATTGCCGAGCAGATACAGCGCAACCGTTCCAGGCAGCGCGCCAAGGCCGTCAAGTACAGCAGAGAACAGGCAGAACAGAGCCGCAGGATCGCCCATGAGAACGAAGCCGCCGAACTGGAACGCCTCGCGGTCCTAGGGCAGATCCCGTACGCCGCATACAAGGCCGGCGTGGCCGCCCTGGAAGACGACGGCGACGACGACTGCCCGAGGCAATAGGCCCTGGACGCTCCGGACACCCCGGGCCCCCGGGCACCCCGGCCCACTTCCACGCGGAGTGGGCCGCAGGGATTTCGCCGGGCACTCCCCCCTCCCCGCATCCGGCGGCACTTGCGCCGGATGCGGGGAGGGGGAGAGAGAACGCGATGCCCAGCCGCGGTTTTGGGGCAGTTATTGGGCACTGCCCGACGACGGTGTGCGGTCAGCGGGTCGGGCCGCTCCAGTAGGCGTCGTCCCAACGTGCCACGTCAGGGCTGAACTCGACCTCGATCCGATGGGCGGCATCGGACGGCAGTGAGAAGGCGTACTTGCCGACGGCTTTCCTGCCGGGCAGGACATATCCGGTGATGACCTTCTGACGGCCGCTGCCGTCGATCACCAACTCGGCCGAGGCGCCGTCGGCGTCATTGACGTCGGGCAGGCCGGTCTCGACCTCGATCCGCTTGGTGCCGGTGTTGACCACGGTGACCGTGACTTGAACGGCCTTGTTGCCCTTTTCGTGACCGTTGGCGAATTCGTCCGGGGTGAACGGCGACGGCTTGGACACCGTGACTTTCAGGCCGTTGCCGAAGGTGTACGGCTCGCCGAAGGACAGGTGACGGGCCTTCTCCGCGGCTGCCGCCGACTCCTTGGCCTCATCGGCTTCCTTCACCTTCGCGCGCGTGCTGTCGACGACGTGTTTGACCGCCACCACGGTGACCGCCGCGCTGCCGGCCGCGATCAGCAGGCCGACGATGCCCAGGACGAGACCGCTGATGGCCATGGGCCTGTTGGTGGCCAGGCCCTTGCGCGCGTGGCCCAGTCCGACGGAGCCGAAGATCACGGCCAGCAGGGCCGGCAACCAGGACATCCAGAACAGGATGATGAACAGGCCCAGGACGACGCCGACCAGACCGAGCACCAGGGCGGTGATGCCCATGCCGTTACGCGGCTGCGAAGGCTGCATGGGGTACGGCGGGCTCAGCACGTCACCCGGCTGGGACGGCAGGCGGGGCATGCCACCCGGCTGGGACGGCGGGGCCCACGGATCGAGGTCCTGCGGCTGCGGGCCCGTAGGCGTGGCGCCGTCGGGAGGTACGGGCGTGGTCATGCGGATTCCTTCACGCGAGTCGCTGAACTCGGACCGTACCAGACCATTTTCCGTTTTTATTACCTCTCGTGGGCGATATCGGTTACCGGCCCGCCCGGCCCTGCGTCGGCGCTCCCCCTAGTGCTCCCTACGGCGCTGTCGTGGCCTCGGCGTACTTCCTGATGAGTTCGTAGGAGCGAAGGCGGTCGCGGAGGTCGTAGACGGGTGTGGTCAGCATCAGTTCGTCCGCTCCGGTCTCGTCGGCCAGTTGCGCAAGCCGTCGGACGACGGTTTCGGGTGTCCCGACGGCTTGCTGTGCGCGGAAGCCGGCCAGCGCCTGTCGCTCCGCTTCCGTGAAGGGGTGGACCGCCGCGTCCGCGGGCGTGGGGAAGGGGATCTCACTCAGGCCTTTGAGGAGCCCGGATTTGACGACGTCCATCGGTCCGACGCGCCACGCGGCTTCTTCCTCCGTCTCGGCGCACACGGCCTCCACGCACACCAGCACCCGAGGTTGCTCGCACCAACGGGACGGAGTGAACGCGGCACGGTAACGGTCCAGCGCCGCACGGGTGTTGTCCGGCCGGATGTGGTGTGCAAGGGCGATCGGCAGGCCGAGCTTTCCGGCGAGAGCGGCACCTGCGGTGCTGGAGGCCAGCAGCCATGGCTCCGGCAGCGGGTCGAGTGCGACTTCGTCGACCAGGAAGGACAGGATCGCGGCTACGTCGTCGTGGTATTCGGCATCCGTCGTCGGTCCGGCTCCGCGGCGCAGTGCGCGCGCGGTGGCCGCGTCGAAGGTGCCGGGGCCACGGCCGATACCGAGGTCGATACGGCCGTGATGCAGAGCGGCCAGCGTTCCGAACTGCTCCGCCAGCGTGAGGGGTGGGTGGTTGGGTGCCAGCACGCCGCCCGAGCCGAGTCGGAGGGCCGAGGTCGAGGCGGCAGCGTGCGCGGTCAGCACGACGGGCGGGAAGGCGCCGATGGCGGGCGAGTGGTGGTGCTCGGCGTACCAGATCCGGTGGTAGCCCAGTTGTTCCAGTCCCTGCGCGAAGGCGGTGGTGTCGCGCAGGGTTTCCACGGGCCGGGTGCCCGTTTGGACCATCGCGACTTCCAGCGCCGAAAGAGGTACGTCGATCATGCCGTCAGCATAGGATCGCGTGTTCGAGAAGGTACGGCTGTTCGCGAAGATGCGGCTGTTCGAGAAGGTGCGGCGTTCTCCTTGTTCACGGCCGACGGGCCTGCCGTACCCGCCGGGCGGGTACGGCAGGCCCCGCGGCTCAACCCGCGTACGTGAATTCGTCGGCCGTGCCCGTCGGCGATGTGGCCACGCCGACCGCCACGGTGACGTTCACGGTCTTCTCCAGGTCGAACGGCCGCGCCGGCACCGCGGCCGTGATCATCGTCGGGGAGTTGACGGTGACCGAGCCCGCGACAGTGTCCTTGAACCGTACGACCGCCCCCGCAGCGAACCCCGAGCCGTTGATGGTGACTCGGGTGTCGGCCTTCCCGCTGCGCGGGGCGACCGCGCTGACCACCACGGGCGCGGGGCCGTTGTCGTAGGCGAACTTCCCCAGCCCGACGGCGGGCGACGTACCGAGGTTGTTGGTGACACGGACGTCGACGAGGCCGGTCCCGTCGGGCGCGACGGCGGTGATCCGCATACCGGACTGGTCCACCTTGAATTCGGTGCACGGGATCGGGCCGAAGTCGACGACGCTGTTGGCGTCGAACCCGCTGCCGGTGATGACGACCTGCGTGTTGCCCTGACCGGCGGTGGGGTTGACCGCGGTCACCACCGGCCCGGCGGGGACGACGGGCGCGCCCAGCAGGGTCAGGTATGTGGCGTTGGCGTGCTGGAACGCGACCTGGCCCAGGTAGTCGCCGGTGGTCTTGTTGACGAGCTCCTTGTCGTACATCGAGTAGTTCGTGTTCATCGTCTTGGCGCTTGTGGCGCTGGGCTGGACGTAGGCGTTGCCCTTCCGGAGCAGGTCGATCTCCGTCAGCAGGAGCTTCACCTCTTCGTTGGCCGCCGGGCCCGGGGGCGGGTACCAGCCCTTGGCCGTGGGCAGATCGGCCCAGGCCCGCGGGACCAGGTCGTAGGCGTTGACGTAGCGCTCGTTCAGACTCCACAGCCGGGAGTCGACGTATTCCGCGAAGCTCTTCAGGCCGGCGGTGGGGGCGGCGAAGGTGACGAGTGCGAACAGCGGCTTGTTCGCACCCCAGGTCTGGGCCTGGAGATACGTGGCCAGCATGGTGGCGATGCAGCCGCCGAGGCTGTGGCCGGTCACGTAGACCACCGGCTGGGGCATGGGCGGTCGGGCCGAGAGGGCGGCGGCGAGTGCTTGCTTGAGGGTTGCGTTGGACGGGACGACGGCGCCCGGCGCACCGGGCCGGTCCTCGGGTGCCTGCTCGGCGGCCGCCCCGGTGATGCCGCGCGCGGTGGCGACCTGGGTGAACGCGGCCATGGCGCCGGACGAGACGGCGATGTTCGCCGATCCGCCGGCGGTGAACGGCACCACCGTGCCGACGCCGAGGTCCTCCATCATGTCGGTCGGATTGTCGATCGTGCCGCGCACGACCACGGCGAACTGGTTGGAGCCGTCGGAGTTCCACGCGATGTACACGAGGTTCGCGTTGTCCGGGCTGAGCGCCAGCCACATCAGCTGCCATGTGCCGTGGGTGGCGAGCGTGACGTCCTTCAGCTGGGCGGTGATGCCGCGCATGGCGCGCTGGGCCTGCTCTTGCAGGGTTTCACCCGAGGGGCGCGGGGTTGCCGCCGTGGCGGCGAGTGCGGAGAGGGTCATGGTGACCTGGGCTGGAGTCGGGTTCGACTCGGGCGCCTTCGTCATATGGGCTCCTTGCTGTCACCGGGGCGAAGTGGGCCACGACCGCTCCGTACGGGCCTCCGGGGCCCTGGCCTCCGGACCCGCGTCCCGGCAGATGTGCACCACTCCGACCGTCGCATGGGTCGCATGGGTCGCATGGGTCGTATTGATCGGCTTCATCCTGTTTCACGGTGCCCGGCCGCTGGGGCCGGCGGCTCTGCGGAGCCGCGGATTTCAGGCGCCTGGCCCAGCCCCGGGCCGGGCAGCGTCCCAGCCGAGGGGGGCGGCCCCCTCGGCTGCGGGGTGGCCGTGGGATGGCGTGCGCCGTAGGGAGAACCCGGCGGGGCGCAGCTTGCTCGGGACGGGGCGTACAACAGACGGGGTGTACGGACGCGGCATACGGACGCCGCGTACGGACGCCGCGTACGGACGCCGCGTACGGACGCCGCGTACGGAAAGGCCGGCTCGACGCCATGGGCGCCGAGCCGGCCTTTCCGGTGGTGCATCCCCCTCAGGGGTGTCGAGCAGGGGTGCCGAGCCGTCCGCTCGACAGGGCTGGTCAGTCCGTGCCGGACTCCATCGCGGCGCGGTCCAGCCATTCGTCGTCACCGGAGACCTCGCCGCGGGAGGCGATGGCCTCGGCGCCGCCCTCCGGCATGGTGCCGATCAGCCCGGTCGCGGCCGCCTGGGCGGCGCCGATGGCGGGGTTGGCGGTGCCGATCAGGCCGAGCCCGGCGTACTGCTCCAGCTTGGCGCGCGAGTCGGCGATGTCGAGGTTGCGCATGGTGAGCTGGCCGATCCGGTCCACCGGACCGAACGCCGAGTCCTCGGTGCGCTCCATGGACAGCTTGTCCGGGTGGTAGCTGAACGCCGGGCCCGTGGTGTCGAGGATCGAGTAGTCCTCACCGCGCCGCAGCCGCAGCGTCACCTCGCCGGTGACGGCCGCGCCGACCCAGCGCTGAAGCGACTCGCGCACCATCAGCGCCTGCGGGTCCAGCCAGCGGCCCTCGTACATCAGCCGGCCGAGGCGCCGTCCCTCGTTGTGGTACTGGGCGAGGGTGTCCTCGTTGTGGATCGCGTTGACCAAGCGCTCGTACGCCGCGTGCAGCAGGGCCATACCGGGCGCCTCGTAGATGCCGCGGCTCTTGGCCTCGATGATCCGGTTCTCGATCTGGTCCGACATGCCCATGCCGTGCCGACCGCCGATGGCGTTCGCCTCCATCACCAGGTCGACCGGCGTGGCGAACTCCTTGCCGTTGATCGTCACCGGGCGGCCCTGGTCGAAGCCGATCGTCACGTCCTCGGCGGCGATCTCGACCGACGGGTCCCAGAACCGCACGCCCATGATCGGTTCCACGGACTCCACGCCGGTGTCCAGGTGCTCCAGGGTCTTGGCCTCGTGGGTGGCGCCCCAGATGTTGGCGTCGGTGGAGTACGCCTTCTCCGTGCTGTCGCGGTAGGGCAGGCCGTGGGCGAGAAGCCACTCCGACATTTCCTTGCGGCCGCCGAGCTCGGTCACGAAGTCCGCGTCCAGCCAGGGCTTGTAGATCCGCAGGTGCGGGTTGGCGAGCAGGCCGTACCGGTAGAACCGCTCGATGTCGTTGCCCTTGAAAGTCGAGCCGTCGCCCCAGATCTGGACGTTGTCCTCGAGCATCGCCCGGACCAGGAGGGTTCCCGTGACGGCCCGGCCGAGCGGCGTGGTGTTGAAGTAGGCACGCCCGCCCGAGCGGATGTGGAACGCCCCGCAGGTGAGCGCGGCCAGCCCCTCCTCGACCAGCGCCGCGCGGCAGTCGACCAGGCGCGCGATCTCGGCACCGTAGGCCTGCGCACGGCCGGGCACCGAGGCGATGTCGGGCTCGTCGTACTGGCCGATGTCGGCGGTGTAGGTGCACGGGATGGCGCCCTTGTCGCGCATCCACGCGACCGCGACCGAGGTATCGAGGCCGCCCGAGAAGGCGATGCCGACGCGCTCGCCGGCGGGAAGGGAGGTGAGGACCTTAGACATAGGAAGATTATGCATAATCGCGCATGATCATGCAAAGGTTTGGGCCGCCGTCTTGGTGACGGACGAGTGTGTACGTCTGCCGGACCACGAGTGCGTGCGCCTGCCGGACCGCGAGTGCGTGCGCCTGCCGGGCCAGGAGAGCGCGCGCCCGACGGCAGGTGAGACAGGCCGAGACCGGTGAGACAGGTGAGACAGATGACGACGGGCAGAAGGCAGGTGAGGCCGGTGACGCCGGGCAGAAGGCAGGTGAGACAGATGCCGGGCAGCCGGACACGCCTCACCGACCGGTTCCGCTTCTCCGGGGGTGCCGACCCGGGTCGTCGTGGTGGTGACGAAGACCGAGCGGCGCCCGTAGTGCTTCCTCCCGGGTGATCAGACGAGGCGGGTCAAACCCTCGATCGCCGTCCGGGCCCACTCCTGCGCCCCCACCGCCGTACCGGCCACCACTCCGGTCGCGACCGGGGCCAGCGCTCCCTTGAGCATGCCGAGCGCGCGGCGGAGCCTGCCTTCCTCGGGAGGGTTCGGCTGGGTGATCGTCGCGAGGACCTCTCTGGCCGCGGACTCGGTGTCCTCACGGTCCTGATCGGCGAGACCGGCCTGGGGCAGCTGCCGGAGCAGGTCGGTGACCAGCTCGGCGAGTGCCTCGAAGCCCGGGGCGACGGTGCTGTTGTTCTGCTGGTTCTGGGTGACGGTGTCGTTGTTCCAGGCGAACTGAGAGCCTGAGACCTCGGCGTGGAACACGGGCCCGTCGTAGTTGTTGACGTTCTGTGGCTCGCTCATGTGCGGGTTCCGTCCTCATTGGTCTGCTGCTGGATGGCGTTGTTGTTGTTCCAGGCCAGCTGAGCACCGTGGACCGCGGCGTGGAAGACCGGGCCGTAGTAGTTGTTGACGATGGTCGGCGGAAGCTCGACCGGCTTGGTGACCTGCTTGACGACCGACAGCGACGTGCGGAGCGAGACCAGGTCGACGCGGCCGTTGTCCTGTACGGCCACCCCTCGCGTGCCTTGCACCGAACAGTCCACCAGCCGGCCGCCGCACGAGTCGTCAAAACTCGCCCCCGCGGCCGCGCAGTCGACGAACTCGCTGTTCACGACGTCCAGGTAGGCGTCGTCCTTTCCGCAGAGGCCGAATGCCTCCGAGCCGGTCACGGTGAGGTTCCTCGCGACGAGCTTGCCCTTACCGAACGCGATGGCCCCACCGGCGCTCACCGCTTTGACGTCACAGTCGTGCACGAGCAGCTGAGCGTCCTCGCCGACGCCGAAGCCCAGCACTCCGCGCTCCGCCGCCACGCCCTTGAGCGTGACCCGGGACTGACCGAGGACGGCCACCGCGGCCATGTCGAAGTCACGGAACCCCGCGTCGGTGACCTCGGCCGTCGTGCCTCCGTTGCCCCGGGTCTCCACGCCCGACGGACAGCGCTCCACACGGACTTGCTCGAACACGGCCCTGGACTCGTCGAGGACCCGCAGTGCGGTACCCGTCAGGTCCTCGATGTCCACCCGGGTGAAGCGGCCTCTGGCGGCGTCGGTGACGGCAATACCGACGTTGCCTCGCGCAATGCGGCAGCCGTGGACCTCCGGAGCGCCGCCCTTGGTCGAGAACACCGCGACATTGCCCGCGTCGAGGACCTCGCAGTCCTCGAACCTGCCACGTCCTGACGTCTGGACGTTGATGCCGGTATCGCGGCACTCTGTGAACGCGCAGCCGCGCACCACCGGGTCGGCACCACTCGCCACTCCGATCCCATGTTCCGCATCGGTGACGCGCGTGCCGTCCACGGAGCCCCTGGACTGCTCGATGAACATGACTGCCTCCGCGTGCACGGCGTTGATCACGCAGCCGCTCACGGAGAGCTCCGCCCGCGTGTCCGCCATGAGGGCCGCCTTCCCGGTGCCGGTCAGCTCGCACCCGGTGACCTGGGCCCGCGCATCGCTGACGCGCACGCCGTGGATCCGGCTGCCCCCGATCCAGCTGTCACGGACCGAGACATCGGCGCCTTCGATCACCGCGACGGCATTGTCGGCGGCGTCGGTGAACCGGCACCGTTCGACGAGCCCGCCGGATCCGGAGAAGAGGGTCCGGCCATAAAGGATCACGCTGTCCCGCAGCGTCACGGAGGTGTTCGGCCTCGCGTGCACGCTGACGCCCTTGTGCGCACGGACCTCCGAGTGTTCGAGCGTGAGCGTTCCCGCATGACAGCCGACAACGTCGGCATCCCGTCCGATCAGCACGAGGCCGTGCACACGAACCGCCCCGAAGGCGTCGAGGACGGCACCGCTGGGCCGGCTCACCACCACGGAGCCCAGGCCGCCGATCGCGGCCAACTGGACCTCGCCGCGGACCGTGAGCGCCTCCTCGTAGCGGCCGGGCGCGATCTCGACCAGCGCCGCTCGGCCCCGTCCGGCCGCAGCGGCGAGAGCAGACGTGATGTTGGCGTAAGCACGACGACCACCACCCGGCGAGACCAAGTACTTCGCGACCATTCCCGCCTTCTCCCCCACGCCGCTCGCTTGGAGCCGCCGATGCTACCCGAGCAGCTGAACGGCGGCGGCTACTCAGCACGTTGACGCCGACCATGGCCCGCTGGACGCCCCCTACCCCGCCGCCGGGATCCTGTCCAGCCTGCCCGAACCGACAATTGCCGCCTTCGTGCACGGCGGGGCGGGGAGGGGCGGGGCTGCAGAGCCTGGCGCGCAGGAGGGCTGAGGACGAGGACTTGGAACCGGAGCCCTCTGAATTCGGCGTCGTACAGCTCATGAGCGACAGCATGCGAGTGCGAGAGGCATCGACCGAGGATGTGGAAGCGATGACGGATATCCACACCAGAGCCCGCAGTGCCTACTACACCGTGGGCGGGGTGGCCGCAGAGGAACTGGCCGACGTGGCTGCACGTGACAAGCGGAAGGACAGGTGGGCAAGGGTTGTTCGGTCGCCGGACATGACCGCACTGTGCGCGGAGGGCCGGGAAGGCAGGGTGGTAGGAGCCCTCGCGATGGGACCGCCGAAGGACGCGGACGTCGACGCCTCGGTCTACCGGCAGTTGTTCCAGATCCACGTCCATCCGGACGCTTGGGGACGCGGGGCAGGCGGTGCGCTGCACAGCGCATTCACCGACAGGGTGGTGGCGGGCGGGTTCGCCAGTGGGGTTTTGGAGGTGTGGGAGGCCAACGTCCGGGCCCGGAAGTTCTACGTCAAGCACGGCTGGGGTGCGGACGGCGGGCGACGGCCCGGGCCCGGAGGAGCCGACTACGTGCGGATGCGATTGCGATTGCGATTCGGCTGAAGGGAAGGGACGTCTCTGCTTGGCTCCCGTCCCGCAGCCGGCGCCGGCGCCGAAGTCAGACCCGCACCCGCAGACCCGGCCCGGCAGCCCCGGCCCGCGCATCCGCACCAGCGCACGTACCCCTGGCGCGGCCTAGCTGCCGGCCCCCCGTCGGAGTTGGGCCGAAAGGTGGTGTTGCAGCGGCTGGCCGACGGCCGCGAGGTCGTGGACGAAGGTGAGTGTGTCCTCGTCGGTCAGGGTGTAGCGGCGGCGGGTGGCGTTGACCTCCTTGGCGGTGGGAGCGAGAGCCACCTCATGGGTGGTGAGGTCGACCACGCCGTCGCCGGCACGGCCGACCGAGATCTCCGCGATGCCGGTGGGCTGGGTGATCAATGCCTCCACCCGCCCATCGGGCTGTAGCCGCCACCAGCCGCTCTCCCGGGCCGACGGCCGCAGCGGGGTGTCGTCGGCATCGAGCAGCCAGGCGCGCGCCTCGTAGTGGAGGAAAGGACGCCCGTCGTGGCTGAAGGTGACCTCCTGCGCGTACGTGAACTCCTCGGCCAGCGTCGGGTACCCGCCACGGCCCCGGCCGGCCCAGGTGCCCAGGAGCCCGGTCACCGGCGCGAGCAGTGCGTGCGGCGCAGGTGCTTCGTCCGGCCGCAAGGCGTCGGGATACGGGTGTTTCGGGGCGTGGTCGGACATGAGGTGCGCTCCTGGGTCGAGGCCGGTAACGAGTGGAAGCCTAGGGCGTCGATCCACCGGCGCGCCGGGCAGCGGAGGGCGCGCCACGCGGTTACTGCCGTACGCACATCCCCGTTCAGAGCTTCGCCACCGCCACGGACAATGCGGCCCGGACGCTCTGCCAACGTGCCCACGGCGGCCTCAACGGCCTCACCCCGAACGAGTGGCACTCCTACCTCCCCGCCCTCGCCGCCCTCCCTACCGCGCCACCTGCTGCACCCGGTTACTGAACCCTCGGGCGATGAGGGCTGGTCACGGCGTTCCGCGGGCAACTCACTCGCCCGGTCCGGCAACCGTCAGGCGCCTGGCCCGCCTCCCTAGCCGTTCAGCAGACTGCGGAGGTGGTTTGCGACGGCTACGGGCTGTTCCGTCGGCGCATCGTGCCCGGACATCACCTCTGTCAGGCGGCTTCCTGTGATGCCTTGTGCGAGAGCGGTGGAGTGGTCGGGAGTGACGAGGATGTCGTGGGACGCGGCGATCACCAGGGTGGGAACGCTGAGCTCTCGCAGTTCGGCCCGGACGTCGATGCGCAGGGCGAGGTTGATGTGCTGCCGCGTGCCGGGCGGCAGAGCGGCAGCGGTCTCCCTGGCCAGACGGCCGAGCTCCGAGGTGTCCAGCTGGTCGAGCGCGGCCGGGCCGCAGGAGAGCTGAAGGAGGTATCGGCCCAGCAAGGTGGGCTCGGCGTCCATCAGTTGTTGCCAGTTGTGCAGGGCCAGACGCAGCCGGGTGTCGGGGCGGGCGAAGCCGGTCAGCAGGGCCAGCGCGGTGACCTCGGCAGGGTGGCGTACGGCATGCCGTACGGCGATGGCGCTGCCCATGGAGTATCCGACGACCGCATAGCGTTCGAGTCCGGCCTGTGCGGCCGTCAGGGCAATGCTGTCGGCGAGGGCGTCCAGTTGGAGGGGCCCCTCGGGCAGGGCACTGTCGCCCGAACCCGGGTTGTCGATCAGGAGAACCCGGTGGTGTGCGGCCAGTTGTTCGGGGAGGCTGCCCCAACTGGTGGCGCCGCTCCCTCCTGCACCGTGGACCAGGACCACGGGGCTGCCCTGGCCCTGTTCGGTGTAGTGCAGAACGGCAGGGCGCTCGGCGGGGACGGCTGCGTCGGGCACGGGGGTCTCCTTTGTCCGGGGCGGGCCGGGCAGGCCGGTTCCACCGTAGGTGCCGACCGCTCCGTACGAGCAACCAGGTCAGGGGCCGGCTGAACACTTCCCGACGGCCGTACCGCCGCGGCGCCCACCCGGAGCGGCCCCGGCCGCCCTACGAGCCCCCGTTGACGACCGCCCGCTTCACCGCGCAGTCCCCGACGCGCCACTTCTTGAGGATCTTCCCGTACTCGCCGTTCCTGATGAGGCGGTCCAGGGCTTCCCGTACGGCGTCGCGCAGGGCCGTGTTGGTCTTGGCGACCGCTACACCGTAGGGGATTGGTTCGAGCTGCTTCCCGCTGAGTTCGAGGGCGGTGCCGCCTGCGCGGGTCACGGCGGTGTGGGCCGCGACCGGGAAGTCGTCGAGACAGGCCACGGACCGGCCCTTGGCGACATCGTCGTAGACCTCAGCCGGCGAGTCGAACTCCCGGATCTTCGCCTTCTTGGTGACCTGCCGGTTCACCTCGTCCAGGTAGTCACGGGCGAGCGTGCCGCGCTGGACGGCGACGCTCCTGCCGGACAGGTCCTCGGGGGCCTTGACGCCCTCCGGGTTGCCCTTGCGGACGACGAGCACGAGCCCGGCCTCGAAGTAGTCGACCAGGTCGACGCCGCTGCCGGTCTTCGTGCCGTCCGTGCGCCCCTCCTGACGCTCCTTGGTGTCGGCCATCGCGGACATGACCAGGTCGAAGCGGTTCACGTGCAGGCCGGTGAGGAGGGCGTCGAAGGTGGCGTTCACGAACGTGACGCGCAGGCCCAGCTCACGGCCGAGGGCGTGCGCGAGGTCGATGTCGAGACCGGCGGGCCGGCCGTCCCTGACGAACTCCATGGGCGGGTAGGCGATGTCCGAGCCGATGGTGACGATGCCCTTGTCGCGCAGCTCCTTCGGCAACCGGCCGGACGGGCTCCCGATGGCTGAAGGGTTCCCGCCCGGCTTGGAACCGCCGGACGGTTTCCTGCCGCCGCCGGGTTTGCCCCCGTCGCTCGTGCTGCCGCCGTCCCCGCCGTCCGGCTGAAGCGTCCAGGCCAGGGCCCCGCCACCGACTCCGACCCCGACGACGGACAGCGCGGCGAGCAGACGGCGTCGGCTCGGCCCCGGGGAGATGGGCTGCCCAGGGGACGCGGGTTGCTCAGGGGACACGGTCTGCCCAGGGGAAGCGGTCTGCCCAGGAGAGTGCGGAGGCCGGTTCGGCGGGACGGCGTACGGCCCCAGTGGCGGAGCGGGACTGTGGCGCTCCTGCGGCGGAGTGGCAAGGGCGGGGCCATACCCCTCCGGGGACGGAGTGGCGAGGGCGGGGCCGTACGGGCCCGGGGACGGAGTAGTGGCGGGCTGCGGAGGCGCGGGGGTGCCCGCGGGCGGCGACACCTCGTCGTACGACAGCGGGGGCGGTGCGCCATCCGCCGTCGTACGGGTCGGCAGCCGGTCGTAGGGGACGTCGGCGGGCCCCTCGGCCGGGGAACGCAGCTCGAACATGTCCGGGGACCTGGGATCGCTGAGCTGCGCGGACAGACGGCGGAGCGCTACGGCGACGGGGTCCGGCAGCCAGTCGCCGTAGGGGCCAGGTGCGCCCACCCGCTCCATGAGGGCGGGCAGAGCGGGCCGCCGCTCCGGCTCCTTCGCCAGACAGGCCGCCGCCAACTCCCGCAGACTGTCCGGGAGTTCGTCGAGCCGCGGCTCCTCGTGCACGGTGCGGTACATGAGGACCTGCGGATCGGCGTTCCCGTAGGGGCCGCCGCCCGTCGCCGCGTACACGATCACCCCGCCCAGCGCGAACACATCCGCCGCGCCCGTGACCTTGGGACCCGTCATGACGAGTTGCTCGGGCGCCATGAACCCCGGGGTGCCGAGGGCGGTGCCGGTAGTCGTCAGGGCCGTGTCCGCGGCGGAGTGCGCAATGCCGAAGTCGATGACGCGCGGGCCCTCGGCGGTGAGCAGGATGTTCGACGGCTTGAGGTCGCGGTGCACCAGTCCGTGCGCGTGCACCGCCGTCAGGGCGTGCAGCAGGCCCGCCGTCAGCAGTCGCACCGCGCGCTCGGGCAGCGGCCCGCAGTCGTGCACGGCATCGGTCAGCGAGACACCCGGCACGTACTCGGTTGCCATCCAGGGCACGTCGTCGTGTGGCGCGGCATCGACCACCGGCGCCACGAACGGTCCGCCCACCTGCTGGGCGGCGGATACCTCCCTGGCGAAACGAGCACGGAAGCCCCGGTCGTCGGCGAGTTCGGAGCGCGCGGTCTTCACCGCCACCGGCCGCCCGTCCGCCGCGCGGCCGAGATAGACCCGTCCCATGCCGCCGCCACCGAGCAGCCCGATGATCCGGAACGGGCCGATCTGCTGCGGATCATGCTTCGCCAGCGGTCGCACCAATACCCCCACCCGTGCCAGCAGTTGTCCGACACCATTCTGCACGGGCCCGGATGCTCCGGCGGAGGCTATTTGGCGATGATGCCGGGCGGTGATGCCGGGCGGTGGCCGGGGGGACGCCATGTCCAAGGAGGCACGCGATTCCCGCGCACGCTCCCGTCCCCGGCCCCGTCCCCGGGCGCCCCGTGCCCCGCGATCCGCCAGGCCCGCACCGGCACGACGTCGCCGACACGAAGTCGCCGGCACGACGCCCCGGCGCCCTCCGCCGCCCTCCGCCGCCCTCCGCCGCCCTCCGCCGCCGCGAGGTCGTACCTGGCCCGCACGTCGTGCGGCACGGACACCCCGATTTACTTTCAGCGCGAGGGCGTCACGGTCACCGGCGCACACGCACCTCCGCCGGTCTCCCGGCCGCTCCACCGGTCTCCCGGGCATCGCCCCGCACCCGGCATGCACCTGGGGATCTGGGGATGGCGGACATCTGATGCTGTCTGATGCCTCTGACGCCGTCTGATGTCGGTTGCCCGCCACACCATGACCCGATCGGCGGAATGCGTCGGCGCCGAGGACGGCGTCCTGGCTACCGCCCGCACGATCGCCCACGTCAGCGGGGATTCCCTGCCGACCGCGGCACCGAAACCCTCCCGAACGGTGGCAGGCGCAGGCGACCGCCGCGCCGGGTGGTCAGTGCGACGTGCCGGTCCTGTCGTGTCGCGTCCGGCGGCGTTTGGGAGTGGAGTGGGAGTGCACGCCCGTGAGCTGGAACATGCGCCGGCCGCGGGCGCGCCGCACATCGCCGAGACCGACAGCACAGCGACCGAGGAGCTGCATCATGCCTGCTGGGGCGAGCAAGAAACGCGAGCGGCAGTACGAGCACATCAAGGAGAACGCCAAGGAGCACGGGGTCTCCGAACGCCGCGCGAAGGAGATGGCCGCGCGTACCGTCAACAAGGAACGTGCACGCTCCGGCGAGGCGAGGTCCGCGAGCAAGACCTCCACCCGCGACCCCAAATCCGCCCCGCAACGCGGCGGCGAACGCTCCCACAGCGGGCCTCAGGGCCCCACCAGGGACCAGTTGTACGAAGAGGCCAGGAAGAAGAACGTCGACGGCCGCTCGTCCATGAACAAGGAGCAGCTGCGCAGGGCCGTCGGACGCTGATTTCACCCGCGATGTCGGCCGTTTGGCCGCTGTGGAGTGTCACCGCGGACAGCTCCGCTGTCGCGGGCCTGCCGGAGGGCAGAATGGCCTGATGAGGGTGTTGCCGGTGTTGTCCCAGGTACGCCGTTGGGTTCCCGCCGTGGTGATCGCTCTCGCGGCGTTGGTAGATCTGCTGACACCTCCTTCGGTGTCGTCCACTCCCCTGCTGGCCGTGGCGCCGGTGACGGCAGCTTCGCTGCTCAGCCCGGCGGGCATCATCACCATCGGCATTACGGCGATGGCCGTGCAGGCGGGCCTGGCGTTCGTCGACGGGTCCTACGCCTGGCAGGGCGACGCGGCCGTCCAGATCACCCTGGCGGCCGTCACCGCACTCGCCGTCGGCCTGAACCGGTCCCTGCGCACCCAGCACGTCAGCGCCAGCCGGGCCCGCTATGCCGCGGAGGTGGCCCAGCGCGCCGTGCTGCCCACACCTCCGAGCCGGCTGGGGGACCTGCGGATCGCCGCCCGCTATGTGCCGGCCGAGGACATGGCGCTGATCGGCGGCGATCTCTACGTGATGCAGGAGACGCCGTTCGGGGTGCGCGCCATGGTCGGCGATGTGCGGGGCAAGGGCCTGTCCGCCGTCACGGCGGTCAGCGTCGACATCGGGGTCTTCCGCTACGCAGCCGACCACGAGCCCGACCTGCCCGCGCTGGTGAACTGCATGGAGGAGGCCCTAATGCGCGAAAGCCAGCGCCGGGAGGGCCTGGACGCGACCGAGGGGTTCACCACAGCACTGATCGTGCAGTTCTCCCCTGACCTGGACCAGGTCCATATCGTCAACCGCGGCCATCCCGCCCCTCTGCTGCTGCACGCGGACGGCCGAGCACGCGTGCTGGCACCGGAGGAGGAAGCACCGCCCCTGGGCATCGCAGCCCTGGGGCCCTGGACGTCACCGGTGGAGACGCACCCGTTCCCGCCCGGGTCCATGCTGTTGTGCTTCACCGACGGCGTCACCGAGGCCCGCGACCCTGCCGGCACCTTCTACGACCCCGCGCAGCGGATCCCCCACATGGTGCAGTCCTATCTGCGCCAGACCAGCCATTTCCCGGAACCCTCGACGGTCCTCGATCTTCTGGCCCGCGACGTCAGCCGTCACAGCGGCGGCGCCCCCCAGGACGACCAGGCGCTCCTCGCCCTGCACCGGCCCCCGCCGCAACAGGATCTCCTCGCCCGTCCCCTCGGACAGTAACCACCGGCCGCCGAGCTCTTTGGCGCCGCGTGGGCGCCATGCGGTCTGCGGCGCCATGCGGTCGGGGGTGCCATGCGGCCGGCGGCGCTCTGCGGTCAGGTCGGCGGCGCTCTGCGGATCCAGGCCCCCTGCCGATCCGGGTGCCTGCGGATCCGGCCTCCTGCGGGAACGGAGAGGGAGAAGGGGGCACCGGCCCGACCCGGTCCCGCAGCAGCCTGGACGAGCCGCCCGGGGGCAGCGGCCGGCGTGACTTCCCGGACGGGAGGGCCATCGGCGTGCTGTCCCGTGGTACACGCGAGCCGCACACCCTGAGTCGGGGCGGATCGAAGTAGAAAGTCCGCATGCATGACAGTGACCAGTCGGCAGCCACCGGGCCTGATCCGGTGCTGTGCGACCTGTGCGGAGTAGCCGCCCCTCCTGCCTCACAGCTCTTCAGCCTGGTGCCGGACTCTTCCGTCATCCACCCCTACGATCCGGAGCAGGACGGCCTGCGACGACTCGTGGCCTGCGGCCCCGATCACCTCGGCGAGCTCCGGCAGCAATACCGGCAACGTCCGTACGTCAAGGAAGAGCTCTGGGCCGGCAAAATCGGCCGTGCCCTCGGCTCCCAGCCGGATCTCGACGAAGAAGAGCTGGCCGAGGTGACGGGCCTGAACTTCCTTCAGATCGAGCGCACCCTGACCTGGGAGAGCGAACGCTTCCTGAGCGATCAGACCCCACCGGGCGATCATGAACGGCCAGGAGACACCCCCGGCACGACGGACGACAAAAGCACAGGCTGACGCCGGCCACCGGCCTTCTCACCACGTATACGTCATCGCCGCCACCGGCCACGTGCTCCCACCGACCGTGTGCACCCACCGGCCGCGTGCACCCACCGGCCGCGTGCCCTCACCGGCCGCGTGCGCTCACAGGCACCACCGACCTCGCAAAGCCAGGGCCGGACGGTCGGACCGGGGTGATGCAGGCCTCAGCCCGGACGCCTTGCGGCCTTTTGCGGCCTTTTGCGGCCTTCCGGAATATCGGCGCTATCGACGCTTCCGTCCGGCAACGCCGCTCGCTGCGCGTCCAGTTCAGGGGGCCGAGCATGACGCCCGCACGGACCGGCTCGAAGGTTCAGGGGCCGGCCGAACCGCTCCGTCTCAGTTCGTCCGACGGGACCGGCTGGAGGCGCTTGCGGCACGGGAGGAGGTGGCAGGCATCTCGAACTCGTCCTCCGGGTCGGCTTCGACGTAATTGTCCCCGTAGGCCGGTTCGATGAAGACGTTGGCGTAGTCGGGCTTTGCGGGACGAGGGACATGGGCAGCGACCTCGTTGTGCTGCTGCGGTGCTGAAGGGGACATGAGGTTCCTTGGTGTTTTACGGCTGTAAGCGGTGGTCAGGCTGCGATGGGTGGCTCGGTCGGGCCCACCTCGGCGAGGGTCTGGATGCGGTGCGGGCCGGCCATCACGTCGGGGCCGATGCCGCCCAGATGTCGGCGAGGTGCAGCTTCGCCGACGTGGCCGTGGAGACGATGCTCTCGGGCCCGTCCGGTGGGACGTCGTACCGGGTGTCAGTGTCGGCGAGGGGCTGTGAATCGCTCCAGATCCTCTATTCGATGATCATGTTACGTGATCGGGCTCGGCAAAGCGCGTCAGACGACGCATGGGGTGAGCCCTCCCACGTTCGGATGGGCGGACCGCAGGCCCGGTGCTCTCCGCGCGAGTGACTTCGCGAGGCGTTTCGAGGAGGCGGCCCCGGTGAGCGTAGCGCGGGAGACGCTCGTGGGGCGCATCGGCGGTCAGACTGTTTCCGGTGCCGTGGTAGCAGCGTAGTGCTCGGCGATCTCGTCGCTGGTCGTGAGCCACACCCCCGGGTGGTTGGCGATGTACTCGAGCGCCTGGTCCAGGTACCTGTGCCGGAAGGGCTGGTTGATGACGAACGGGTGCAGGACCAGCGACATCACGCGACCACTGCCCTCCGCATCGGCGTAGAGCTGGTCGAGCTGATCTTTGACGAGCTGGAGGAAGTCCGGGCCGCTCAGGCTCTTGCCGACGAACAGCTGGACGTCGTTGACCTCGATGGAATAGGGCACGCTCAGCATGCCCGGCACGTTCAATCGGTAGGGCTGATCGTCGTTGGCCCAGTCGAGCACGTAGTCCAGGCCCAGCTCGGCGAGCAGCTCGGGCGTGCGGAAGGTCTCGGTGAGCGCCGGGCCCAGCCAGCCGCGCGGCTTGCGTCCGGTCGCCTTCTCGATGGTGCCGATCACCTCGGCCAGGTAGGAGCGCTCCTCTTCGGGGGACATACCGGCCTGGAGGACGGAGTTGTTCTTGCCGTGGGCGGCCCAGACCCAGTCCCGTTCCCGGCCCGCTCGGATGATCTGCGGGTAGCGCTCGGCAACGTCGGAATTGAGCATCACACTTGCGCGCATCCGGTGCCGGTCGAGGCTCTCGATCAGCCGCCAGATGCCCACCCGGGGCCCGTAGTCGCGCCAGCCGTAGTTCAGTGGGTCGGGTGCCAGAGCCTTGGTATCGGGAAAGATGCTCGTCGAGGGGCGGTCGATCCGGTAATGCTCAACGTTCAGCCCGACGTAGAAGGCGATCCGCGCGCCGTTCGGCCAGCGGATCGGTTCGCGCTCGATGATGGGGCTGTAGTCGAAGAGTTGATTGTCCATCAGTTCTCGGTTCACATCTCTCGTGACGGTTGAACACTGCGGTGGGGTAGTGGGGTTGGGCATCGGCGTTCAGCCCTGCGATGGGCCCCTGTGGGATGCGGTGGGGCCCTGCGGGCTGCGGCGCATGTGTATCGTCGAACCCTCACATTGATGAGAATGTCAATGCGGTGATAGGTGAGGTGGGCCATATGCGCATCGGAGAGCTGTCGGACCGCACCGGCACCCCCCGCCGGCTGTTGCGCTACTACGAGGAACAGGGCCTGATCGCCGCCGGTCGCAGCGCCAACGGCTACCGCGACTACGACGAACGCTTCGTCGACCGGGTCCTACAGATCAGAGGGCTGCTCAACGCCGGACTGCCGACGCGCATCATCAAGCAGATCCTGCCCTGCCTCGACAAACCCCGGGCCATCTACTTCCCCGATGCCACACCGGAAATGATCGCCACGCTGACACACGAACGGGACAGGATGACCGACCGCATCCGGTGCCTGACCCGCAACCGTGACGCGATCGGCGAGTACCTCGACGCGGTGCTGGACTACAACCGTGCCGATGCTGAGGTCGCGGCATCCGCAGAGCCGTCATCCGACAGGCTCTAGCAGCCTGGCGCACACCGATCCGGTTCAAGGGAGGCGGGCCCACACTCCGATCGGTGCCGACGAGGCGGAACCGGGCGCCGGGTCGTTAGCGGGACATCAGCCGGGCGTGAGCCAAACGCCAGCGGGCCCGGCCAGGCTGGTGTCACAGCGGGAAAGCGACTTTGCGAGGCCGGCACGATCACACGGGGGAACCTCAACATGCGCGCATCAGGTCGTCCCAGGCGTCCACCGGCACCGGAGACGGCGCTTCCGGTTCCGGCTCGCAGGCCGGCTCCGGCCAGGTGACCACCGTCGGGTCCACTCCGCCGTGAACCTCTTCACCGACGGCGCGGCCACTCACACCTGTGGGCGTCAGCCGGTGCCGTAGTGGTCCGCGACAACGGTTTTTCGGTGGGCATTCAACCCTGCTCGTGCGTCCCGGCACGGCAACACCGGCTTTCTATCGGTTAGTTGGTATACAGGAGCAATGTCACACTTATCCGCACTACACGGAGTGGCCCACCTCCGGCTGCTCGGTCCCGTCGAATATGTTTCGGCTGACGGAACGGCAGGACGGCCCGGAGCGCCGGGGCCACAGGCCGTGCTGGCGGCGCTGGCGCTCCGTGCGGGGACCCTGGTGACGATCGACCAGCTGGTGGACGGTCTGTACGACGATGATCCGCCTGCCTCCGCCCGCCGAGTGATCGTGAACTACGTCCATCGGCTGCGGACATACCTCGACCGTGCGCACGCCGCGGGCGGGGAGGGCGGCGCCGTTGCGGGTGGAGACGGTGGGGCCACGGTGATCGGGACCATGGCGGACGGCTACGTGCTGCGACTGCCGGCCGAGCGTGTCGACGCTCTGCTGTTCGGCCAACTCACGCTGCGGGCCAGGCGTGCGGCCGCGCAGGGCGATGCCGCGTACGCCGCATCCGTCCTGAAGGGGGCACTCGGTATGTGGCAGGGCCCGGCGCTGGCCGGGCTCCCCGGGCCCTACGCACAGGAACAGCGCCGGGCGCTGGCCGAACAGCGGGCCTCGGCGACGGAGCACCACTTGGAGGTGTCGCTGGCGTGCGGGCGGCACGAGGAGGTGGTGCCGGAGATCCTGTGCGCCCTGGAGGCCTATCCGTACCGGGAGCGGCTGCACGGTGCGCTGATGCTGGCCCTGTACCGGTCGGGGCGGAGCGCCGATGCGCTGCTGGCCTACGATCATGCCCGCCAGGTACTCGCGGACGAGATGGGCATCGATACGGGCCCCGCCCTCGACGAGCTGCACGCCGCGGTTCTGGCGGGTGACCGGACTCTGTTGGCGGTTCCTGATACGGCGAGGGTCACTGCCGCCCCGGCCGACGTGCAGGTGCGGCCGGCCGTCCCCGCGCTGGGGGTGCCCGCCCAGTTGCCGGCCGTACCGTGCGACTTCACCGGGCGGCACGAGGAGGTCTGCACGCTGGTCGCCGCGCTCAGCGGGCATGCCGCGCACCCCGTCGCGGTCATCACAGGGATGGGCGGCGTCGGCAAGACCGCACTGGCGCTGCGCACCGCGCATGCGGTCACGGGGTCCTTCCCCGACGGCCAGTTGTACGCCGAACTGCGCGCACCGTGCGGAGCCCCTGGTGACCCGGCCGACGTTCTGGCCGGTTTCCTGACCGCACTGGGCGTGCCGCACGAGCGCCTGCCGGCTTCGGTGAGCGACCGCGCGGCACTGTTCCGCACCCTGCTGTCGGACCGTGCCGTGCTGGTGGTGCTGGACAACGCCGCCGGCGTCGCCCAGGTCGAACCGCTGCTGCCCGGCGCCGACCAGTGCGCGGTACTGGTCACCGCCCGTGAGCTGGCGGCGCTGCCGGCCGCCGTCAAGGTGTCACTGAAGGGCCTCGGACCCCACGATTCCGTGGAGCTGATCGGCAAGGTGGCCGGTATCCGGCGGATCGAGGAGGAGCCGGACGCCGTCGCGGCACTCGCCGCCGCCAGCGGCTATCTGCCGCTGGCGCTGCGGGCGATCGGCGCTCGGCTCGCGCTGCGGCCGTCCTGGCCCGTCGCCACACTGCTGTCCCGGATGTCCGACCAGGCCAGGCTGCTCGGCGAACTGCGGGTGGGTGAGCTGACGGTCGAGGCGGTGTTCGAGCAGTCGTACGCGCAGCTCTCCCCGCAGCGGGCCCGGGCATTTCTGGAATTGTCCCTTCCGCACTGCGTCGAGTTCGGTGTGAAGGGTGCCGCCGCGGTTCTCGAACTGCCGGAGCGGGAGGCGGAGGACGTACTGGAAGCCCTGGTCGACGCGGTACTCCTGGAGACCCGCGCACCGGGCCGTTACCGCTACCACGATCTGGTCGGGGCGTACGCGCGGGCTACGGCCCGAGTGGCGCTGGCCGAGGAGGAGCGCCGCCATGTGATGCGCCGGGCGGCCGACTTCCTGTGTGCCAGTGTCGCCGGAGCGGTCCTGGCGACCCAGCCGCTCGCCGGCCGGCTGACCGCTGAGCTGCGGCCCCGGCGGTCGGCGGGCGAGGACGTGGGGACCGGTCAGGAGGCGATGCGGTGGATACGGGGCGCGCTGCCCACCGTGGCCGCGGTGGCGGAGCAGGTGGCCGGCAGCGGAGACCCGGAGGCGGTGGCACTCGCCGTCGACGGGCTGATGCTGGCCCCCTGCTTCGAGGAGACCGTGCCCCTCGGGACGCTGGCGCCGGCGGCCACCGCTCTGGTGCGGTCCGCGGTGGCGTACTGCGACGAGGACGTGGTGGGCACGGCTCATTACGCGGCCGGGGTGATCCTCAAGAAGCACTCCTCGCTCGACTGCCTCGACCGCTCACGGGCGCACCTGCTGAAGGCGCTGGAGATCTTCGGTGATTCTCCCGCGCCCGCCGAGGGCCACCGGCCCTTCCTGACGGTTCTCTTCACCCATGCGATGCTGGCCCAACTCGATGCCATGCGCGCCGACTTCACCTCGGCCCGCGCCCATGCGGAGCGGTCGGTGGAGATGGCGGTGGTCACCGGCGACCAGGGGCTGGTCACACGGCGGCGCACCCTCCTGCTCCAGATCCGCGCCCAGGACCCCGACGGCAGGAGGGACCTGGCCCGGATCCGCGAGCAGTGCCGGGAGCTGGCCGGTCTGCTGACCTGCGGCAATGACGTGAAGTGGCTGATCCGGGTGATGACGACGGAGGCGGACACCCTGCTGTACGGCGGCCGGCCCGCACAGGCGGCCGCGCTCTACCGCCAGGTGTTGCAACGCACCCGGACCAGCGGCCATGCCAGGAACGAGACCGAGTGCCTGTACCGGCTCGCCGAGGCACTCCTGCTGACCGGCGACACCCATGCCGCCGTCGACCATGCGCGGCAGGCCCTGCAAGGCGCTCAACTCGCCCAGGAACACCTGCTGATGGCGCGCAGCCACCAGGCTCTCGGCAGGTCCCTTCAGGCCGTCCGGGCGGAGCGGGCCGTCCGGGCCGGGCAGGAGGACGGGGAAGCGGCGGATCATCTGGAGAAGGCCGCGGAACTGTACCGGGTTCTCGGTCTCCCTACGGGTTCCGGGGCTGCCGTCGGTCACTGACCTCGTCCCGCCCGGACACCGCTGGGGGTCCGGGCGGGACGCGATCAGCTGCGCTGTGTGTGACCTCACTCCCTGTGCCCGGCCAGCCAGTTGGCCAGCACCGGGCCGATCTGCGCGAGCTGTTCGGGACGGGTCAGCTCGCCGTGCGTGCCACGTACGGGCGTGACGGCGAGCCGGCCCGTCACGTGGGGCCGCCACGCCTGCGGCCGCCGCATGCCCGGGGCCCAGCCCTCGGTGGCCTCGAAGAACAGCACATCACCCCGGAACGAGCGCGGAACGAATCCGCTCTGGAGGCGACTGTTGCGGGCGAACACCCGGACCATGGCCGCCAGGCCCTGTTCCCCGAGCAGGGCGAGCGGGCCGGCCGTGGAGTCCGCCTGGTGCCCGAGGGAGTCGAACAGGGCCTGCCGCAGTTCTTCCGCGTCCTGTGCGTCGTTCCCGTGCGTCCCGGGTCCGCTCTTCTTCGCCCTTCCCTTGCCGTGACCGTCGACGGTCAGGCTCGACGGGTAACTGTCCATCAGTACCAGCGAGTTGACCTTCCGCCCGGCCTCCTGGAGCCGTACCGCCATCTCATGGGCGACCACCCCGCCGAAGGACCAGCCGAGGAGCGAGAGGGGGCCGTCCGGCTGTAGCGACCTGATCTGCGCGAGGTAGGCCTCCACCATCTCCGTCATGCTTTCCGGAGCCGCATCGGGCTCGGTGAGCCCGTGTGCCTGGAGGCCGTACACGGGCTGGTCGGGTGCCAGGTGGCGGAGCAGCCCGGAGTACACCCAGCTGATTCCGGCCGCCGGGTGGACGCAGAAGAGCGGCTCGGGGGGTGTGGCGCCCCGTGTACGGGACGGCGTGGCCGCCCGGCGTACGGAGCGCAGCGGGAGCAGGACGGCGAGGGAGTCGTCGGGCGTGTCCTGGGAGAGCCGGTCGGCGAGTCCGGCGACGGTGGGGGCATCGAACAGGGTCCTGATGCCGAGCTCGGCGCCGAGCACCGACCGCGCCCTGGCGATCAGCCGGGTGGCGAGCATCGAGTGGCCGCCCAGGGCGAAGAAGTCGTCGTCGATGCCCACGTCGGGCGCTCCGAGGACCTCGGCGAACAGCCCGCACAGCAGCTCCTCGCGCACCGTTCGCGGGCCTCGGCGGTGCTCCGCCGTCCCGTCACCCGGTGCCGGCAGCATCCGCCGGTCGAGCTTTCCGCGCGAGGTCAGCGGCAGGGCGTCCAGGAACACGAAGGACGAGGGCACCATGTGGCGGGGCAGTGCCGCCGTGGCGAGGCGGCGCAGCTCCCGGGCGTCCGCCCGGTCCTGCTCCGTGGGAACCACATAGGCGACCAGCTTGCGCTCCCCCGGCCGGTCCTCCCGGACGATCACGGTCACCTGGCGGACCGCGTCGTGTCCGGCGAGCACCGACTCCACCTCGCCGGGTTCGATCCGGAAGCCGCGGACCTTCACCTGGTCGTCGGTGCGGCCCACGTATTCCAGGACACCGTCGGCGCTCCAGCGCGCCAGGTCCCCGGTCCGGTACATGCGCTCCCCCGGCTCTCCGAACGGGCAGGCCACGAACCGCTGTGCCGTCAGCCCCGGCCGGCCCAGGTAGCCGCGGGCCGTCCCCGCTCCGGCCAGATACAGTTCGCCGACCACCCCGGCGGGCAGGGGCCGCAGGCCCGCGTCGAGGACGTACATACGGTTGTTGCCGATCGGCCGGCCGATCAGCGGCCGCTCGTGTTCCGCCGCCGCGCCGAGCGACACGTACACGGTGCACTCCGTCGGGCCGTAGGAGTTGAAGCCCTCGGTCCCGGAAGTGGCGCGGAGTTCGCTCCACAGCGCCTGGTCGACGGCCTCGCCGCCGAGCTCGACGATGCGCGGTTGCGAGGGCTGCCCTGCCGACAGCATGCCCGCCGTCATCAGCTGCCGGCAGTACGTCGGCGAGATCTCCATGTAGTCGATGCCCGCTGCGCCGATGTACTCGACCATCGCCTCCGGGTCGCGGCGGACCTCGTCGTGCACGAGGTGCAGTTCATGGCCGCCCAGCAGCCACAGGACCGGTTCCCAGGAGGAGTCGAAGGTCAGCGGTCCGGTCACCAGGGCACGGAACCGGTGGTCCCCGGCGGCCGCCACCTGAGGCGCGAACACCGCGAAGTGGGCGTGGAACAGGTTGCTGAGATTGCGGTGCTCCACGGCCACCCCCTTCGGCCGGCCCGTCGAACCCGAGGTGTAGATGACGTAGGCGAGATGGTCCGGGCGCAGCGGTACAGGCCGGTCCGCAGGGTGCGGGTCGACCGGCGCGTACCGGCTGAGGGACTGGAGCATGGCGGGGTCGTCGAGGACCAGCACCTCAAGAGAGGGGTCGGCCCCCGGACGGAGCCGGGCCGCGTTCTCCCTGTCGGTCAGCAGGAAGGACGGCGCGGCGTCCGCCAGCATCAGGGCGATCCGCTCCGCGGGGTACTCCACGTCCATGGGCACGTAGCAGCAGCCCGCCTTGAGCGCGGCCAGCAGCGCGACGATGTGCTCGCCGGCCCGTGGGAGCAAGGTGGCCACTCGCTGTTCCGGCCGGATGCCCTGGCTGATCAACAGCCAGGCCAGCCGGTTCGCACGGGCGTTCAGCTCACGGAAGGTCAGGGTGCCGTCGGCGTCGACCACCGCCGTGGCATCGGGGCTGTTCCGTACCTGTTCCTCGAAGATCTCGTGCACCGGCCGGTCGTCCGGCAGCGGAAGAGCGGTGTCGTTCCACCGGGAGAGGATGCGGACCCGCTCCTGCGGGGAGAGCAGTTCCATCGCGCCGATGGGAGTGTCCGGGGCGGCGCCGGCGGTGGTGAGGAGGCGCAGCAGCCGCTGGGTCAGGGCCTCGGCGGTGGCACGTTCGAACAGGTCGGCCGAGTAGTGCAACAGGCCGTCGACACCGCCGGGGCTGCCGTTTGCGCCGTGCCGTTCGGTGAAGGTGAAGTCGAGGTCGAATTTGGTGGGGGCGGTGTCGAGGGGTTGGGGAGTGATGGTGGTGCCGGGGAGGTCAAGGGTGCCTTCGGCGTTGTTCTGGAGGACGAGCATCGTCTGGAAGAGGGGGTGGCGGGCGGCGCTCCGGTCCGGATTCAGCTTCTCCACCAGCTGCTCGAAGGGCAGATCCTGGTGGGCGAACGCCGCCAGGTCGCCTTCCCGGGTCCGGGCGAGCAGCTCACCGAACGACGGATCACCCGAGGTATCCGTCCGCAGCACCAGCGTATTGACGAAGAACCCGACGATATCGTCCAACGCCTGATCCGTCCGGCCCGCCGTCGCCGTACCCAACGGGATGTCCGTACCGGCCCCCAGCCGCGTCAGCAGCGCCGCCAACCCCGCCTGAAGCACCATGAACAACGTCGCACCACGCTCACGCGCCAGCGACTCAAGACGCCCATGGAGGCCGGCGGGCAGCTCGAAGCGTATGAGGCCGCCGGAGTGGGTGGGCTGGGACGGACGGGGCCGGTCGGTGGGGAGAACGAGTTCCTGTGGAAGATCCCCCAGGGCCCCGGCCCAGAATTCGGCCTGCTCCTTGCCCACGTCCGCCAGCAGCTCACGCTGCCACAGCGTGTAATCCGCGTACTGGACCGCCAGTGCCTCCCACACAGGAGCACTGCCGGTGAGGCGGGCGTGATAAGCCATGGACAAGTCATGTAGGAGAGGCACCAGCGACCAGCCGTCGCTGGCGATGTGGTGCAACGTCAACAGCAGTACATGCTCATCGGGTGCGGCCGTGAACAGCGTGACCCGTAGGGGAAGTTCCTCGGCGAGGTCGAAGGGTGTGAAGGCCGCGGCGTGGAAGCGGGCGGAGATCTCGTCGGCGGGGCACGGCACCACGGTGACCTCGACGGCGGCCTCGTCGGGGGCGAGCAACTGCTGGCGCGGTTCGCCGTCGTGCGCGGGGAAGACCGTGCGCAGCGCCTCATGGCGCCCGACCACGTCGTTGACAGCGGACTGGAGGGCGTCCACGTCCACCGGGCCCCGCAGGTGGAAGGCGAACGGCGCGTTATAGGTCGGGCTCTGCTCCAGACGGTCCAGGAACCACAGCCGCTGCTGCGCGAACGACAGCGGCACCACCGCCGGCCGCGCCCGCGCCGTGACCGCCGGCCGGGCCGCGGCCCCCTCGGCCAGCAGTTCCGCCAGCCCCGCGGCCGTCGGGGACCCGAAGAACTCCCTGACGCCCAGCTCCACGCCCAGCACCGAACGGATCCGGCTCAGCAGTCGAGTGGCCAGCAGCGAATGGCCGCCCAGGGCGAAGAAGTTGTCCGCCACCCCCACCGTCGGCACACCCAACACCTGGGCGAACAGCTGACACAGCACCTCCTCCCGCGCCGACCGCGGACCACGCTCGCCCCTCCCGGCCCGTCCGGGGCCGTCCCCGGCCGTCGCACCGGCACCCGCGGCACCGTCAGGGTCGGACGCGCGGCGGGCGGGGAGACGATGCCCGGCCGTCCGGTCCAGCAATGCCCGCTCCTGTGCCCGTGACGCGAAGATCTCCAGCGAACCGATGGCGGTGTCCGGCGCGTCCGCTGCGGCGCCGAGAACGCGGATGAGGAGGCCGGTCAGGGTCTCCGCGGTGGTGCGGTCGAACAGATCGGTGGCGAACTGGAGGATGCCGGACATGCCCAGGGGGCGTTCGTCGGCGTCCCGCTCCTCCGTGAAGCTCCAGCCGAGGTCGAATTTGGAGGGGGCGGTGTCGAGGGGTTGGGGGGTGATGGTGGTGCCGGGGAAGTCGAGAGTGCCCTCGGCATTGTTCTGGAGGACGAGCATGGTCTGGAAGAGGGGATGCCGGGCGCTGCTCCGGTCCGGATTCAGCCTCTCCACCAGCTGCTCGAAGGGCAGATCCTGGTGGGCGAACGCCGCCAGGTCGCCTTCCCGGGTCCGGGCGAGCAGCTCACCGAACGACGGATCACCCGAGGTATCCGTCCGCAGCACCAGCGTATTGACGAAGAACCCGACGATATCGTCCAACGCCTGATCCGTCCGGCCCGCCGTCGCCGTACCCAACGGGATGTCCGTACCGGCCCCCAGCCGCGTCAGCAGCGCCGCCAACCCCGCCTGAAGCACCATGAACAACGTCGCACCACGCTCACGCGCCAGCGACTCAAGACGCCCATGGAGGCCGGCGGGCAGCTCGAAGCGTATGAGGCCGCCGGAGTGGGTGGGCTGCGGGGGACGCGGCCGGTCGGTCGGAAGCGCCAGCTCCTGCGGAAGGTCCTGGAGCGCCTCGGCCCAGAAATCCGCCTGCTGCCCACCCACCTCCGCCAGAAGCTCACGCTGCCACAGCGTGTAATCCGCGTACTGGACCGCCAGCGCCTCCCACGTCGGCGCGGTTCCGGTGCGGCGGGCGCGATAGGCGGCCGACAGATCGCGCAGCAATGGAGCTTCCGACCAGCCGTCGCTGGCGATGTGATGCAACGTCAACAGCAGTACGTGCTCATCGGGTGCGACCGTGAACAGCGAGACGCGCAAGGGCAGTTCGACCGCCAGGTCGAAGGGGGCGAACGCCGCGTCATGGAAGAGGGCGGCCAGCTCCTCGGCGGCACACGGCACCGCCGCCACCTTCACCGTCGCGTGCTCCGGTGCCAGGATGTCCTGGAAAGGCTCGTCGTCGCGGACGGGGAAGACCGTGCGCAGCGCCTCATGGCGCCCGACCACGTCGTTGACGGCGGACTGGAGGGCGTCCACGTCCACCGGGCCCCGCACCCGGAAGGCGAACGGTGCGTGGTAGGTCGGGCTTCGTTCGAGACGGTCCAGGAACCACAGCCGCCGCTGCGCGAACGACAGCGGCACCACCGCCGGCCGCGCCCGCGCCGTCACCGCCGGCCGGGCCGCGGCCCCCTCGGCGAGCAGATCCGCCAGCCCCGCCACGGTCGGCGAACCGAACAGCTCGCGGACGCCCAGCTCCACACCCAGCACCGAACGGATCCGGCTCAGGAGCTGGGCGGCCCTCAGCGAATGGCCGCCCAGGGCGAAGAAGTTGTCCGCCACCCCCACCGTCGGCACACCCAGCACCTGGGCGAACAGCTGACACAGCACCTCCTCCCGAGCCGTCCGCGGGCCACGCTCGCCCCTCCCGGCCCGTCCGGGGCCGTCCCCGGACGGGATTGTGGCGTCGGTCTGCTCCGCGACCGCGGGGCTCTGCGCTTGCGTCATGGTGCTCCTTCCTTGGAGACGGAGAGGGGTCAGTTGCCGGCGGCGGGCTGCGGCGACAGATCGCGCCAGTGCTCCTCGATGTGGTCGAGGCAGGCCTGATATCCGTCGGCGCCCCGGGTCACCGTCCAGCCCTGCGGAGGTGCCAGGTGCGACGGCCAGAGGGAGTGCTGGTGGTGCTGGTTGACCAGGACGAGATAGGTGCCGTCGACGTCTTCGAAGGGGTGCGTGTGCGTCACGGGGAATGTCCTTTCAGGTGGCATGGAGCGGTGTGGGGCGGAGCGGGGCGCGCGAGGGGCCATGACGGAGGAGCGGACGGGTCCCGTCCGGCGGGCTCAGACTGCGACGTGTGATGCCGGTGCGGTGAGCGGTGCGATGCGGGTCGGCAGCTGCCGCCAGATCTCCGGGGTGTAGAAGTGCCCGCCGGGCAGCACATCGTGGCGGTACGCACCGCGTGCGACCCGGCGCCACTGGTTTCCGGCGTCCGGCTCGATGACGTCGTCGTCCGTCGCGGAGAGCATCTGGACGGGCAGGCCCACCGTGGTCCCCGGCCGGCACCGGAACGTGTCACGGACCCGGATGTCCGCACGCATCAGCTCCACGGCCATCTCCTGGAGTCCCGGGTCCGCAAGGACGTGTTCGGGCATCAGGCCGTTGGTGCGCATCCAGTCCAGCAGCTCGCCGTCGGTGTCCTGGCGCGCCGGGAACATGTCCCGTGGAGTCAGTCCGCGGTCGGGTGCGTTGCACGAGGAGACGACCAGCGCCTCCGGTGCCGGGCCGGCCGCATCCTCGATCCGCGCCGCGACGTCGAAGGCCATCCATCCGCCCATGCTGTGGCCGAACAGGACGTACGGCCCGTCGGCCGCGGAGAGCACGGCGGCGGTGGCGTCCGCGGCGAGTTCCTCCCAGTCGGCCGCGTACGGCTCCAGGAAGCGCCCCTCCCGGCCGGGGTAGCAGATGGCGGACAGGGCCACCTCGGCGGGCAGGCTGTCGCTCCAGGAGTGGTACGGCCCGGTGCCGCCGCCGCAGAAGCCCAGGCAGACGAGCGTGCGCACGGTGTGGTGGTCCGGTGGTTTGATCGGGATGACGGTGGTGTCCTGAGGTCCGGCCATCGTGGCCCTCTCCCTGTCTGTGTGGAGGCTCGGTGGTGTCTCTTCGGCGTCTCTGTGACGTCTGTGGGGTGACGGATCGCGGTGTCCGCGCAGGCGACGCGGTGACACGGTGGCGCGCGGTGTTCGCGGCGGCGCGCGGTGTTCGCGGTGGCCGCCGGAGGATGCCGGCCCGTCAGCGGCCGGCGCGCAGGCTCCCGACGTGCCGCGCCAGATCCCTCAGCCGCGGATGGCGGTAGACCTCACGGGCCGACATGGCGACCCCCAGCTGCTTCTTCAGCCGGGCCACGACACGCAGGGCGATCAGCGAATGGCCACCCATGGCGAAGAAGTCGTCGTCGGCCCGGATGTGCTCACGGCCGAGGACCTCGGACCATACGGCCGCGATCAGCGTCTCGGCCTCGCCCTCCGGAGCGCTGTCCGGGGTCGCCGAGGCCGGTTCGGGCGCGGGCAGGGCGGCGAGATCGACCTTGCCGTTCACGGTCAGCGGCATCGCGTCGAGTGCGAGGTAGGCGGTCGGGAGCATGAACTGCGGCAGCACGGCGGCCAGATGCGCGCGGAGCGTCCCGGGAGTGGCGGTGCCGGTGGCAGGCGTGTCGCCCGCGGCACCTGTCGCCGCAACGTAGTACGCGGCGAGCTGTTCACCGGCGGCTGTGTCCCTGTGCAGCGTGACCACGGCGGCCGCCACGCCCGGATGCGTTGTCAGCGCGGCCTCGATGTCGCCCAACTCCACCCGGTATCCGCGGAGTTTGACCTGACGGTCGCTGCGTCCCCGGTATTCCAGGGAGTTGTCGGGGCGCCGTCGCACCAGGTCTCCCGTGCGGTACATCCGCGTGCCGTCGGCGGCGAACGGGTCGGCGACGAACCGCTTGGCGGTGAGCGCGGGCCGGTTCACGTAACCGACGGCCAGCTGCCGTCCGGCGAGGTAGAGCTCGCCCTCCTCGCCGAACGGCACCGGCCGCAGCGCGGCGTCGAGGACGTGGGACCGTATTCCCGGCAGGGGACGTCCGATGTGCGGAGCGGAGTCCTCGATCCAGGAAGCGGTGGCGTCCACCGTGCACTCGGTGGGGCCGTAGAGATTGACCGCTTCGAGACGCCGGGCGTCGTGTGCGGCCGCCAGCTCCCGCCAGGTACCCTCCGGCACCGGCTCGCCGCCCATGAACAGCCGGAGCGGTCGTCCCTCGGTGGAGCGTACGAGCAGGTCGTCGCGGAGCAACGGCCAGTGCGACGGGGTCAGGTCGAGGTCGTGCACCCCGTGCTCGTCCAGGACCGCCCGCAGCAGGGCCGGGTCGGTGCGTTCCTCCTCCCCCAGGACGACCACGGTGTCGCCCCGGCACACCCGTGCCCACTGCTGGACCGAGGCGTCGAAGGAGACGCTGGCGTTCCAGGCGACGACCCGGTGCCGCTGGTCGTAGAGGCCCGCCTCCTCCAGCCCGGCGACCAGTGCCGCCACCGCGCCCCGGGTGGTTTCGACGCCCTTCGGTACGCCCGTGGAGCCGGAGGTGTAGATGACGTACGCCGGGGCCTGAGCGGAGACCGGTACGGGCGGCGCCGGAGTGTGCTCCGGGGCCTCCGGAGGGGGCACGACCGGAACGGGGCGGACACCTTCCGGCCACACCGGCGCGTCGCTTCCGCCGGTCAGCACCACGTCGATGCCCGCGTCGCGGACCATCGCATGCAGGCGTTCCTGTGGATATGCGGGGTCGAGCGGTACGTAAGCGGCGCCGGTCCGCCAGACGGCGAGCAGCGCGACGACGAGGTCGGTGCCCCGGGGCAGGCTGATCCCGATCCGCCGGCCGGGCGCGGCCCCGTGGCCGGCCAGCACTCCCGCCAACCGGGCGGTGTGCCGGTCGAGTTCGGCGAAGGTGAGCGCACCGTGATGGCTGACCGCGATCCGGTCCGGGGTCGCCGCGACGGCCTGCTGGAAGCGGGTCAGCAGATCGACGGCGTGGCCCGGTGCGGTGCGACGGGGGTCTTCGAGGAGTTCGGTCATGCTGCCCGCTCCTCTCCCGGGGCGGGCGGCACGGTGGGCCGGCAGCCCGCGAGGGCGACGGGTTCGCCCATCGCGACGACGATGCGGCGGTCGCCGCGGAAGGGGTCGCGGCCATGGGTGGCCAGCACGTTGTCGACGAGCAGCACATCGCCCGGCTGCCAGGTCTCGCGCACCGTCGCGCCCTCGTAGGCGGCGTTGATGGTGTCGAGTTCGCCGCGCGTCAGCGGCACGCCGTCGCCGAGGCCGGTCTCGAAGGGCAGCCCGTCCGGCCCGAATTCGTCGAGCAGTGCCTCCCGGATCTCCTCGTCCAGCGACCAGGAGTTCCAGAAGGCCATGTGGTTGAACCAGACCTCCTCCCCCGTCTGCGGATGCCGGATGATCCCGGGCCGCAGTTGCCGCGTACGCAGTCCGTCCGAGGCGTCCCATGCGCAGGAGATGAGATTGTCCGCGCAGTACTTCTCGGCCTGCTCCCGGGTGTCGGCGGCGAACGCGGTGCGCCAGTCCAGGGAGATGTGCTCGGAGTAGTTGCGGGTCAGCAACCAGCCGGCCGAGCGCATCCGCTCGACGAGCGGGGAGGGTATCCGGCGGAGCACTTCGCGGCAGTCGGCGACCGGTGTCGCGCCGCCCTCCTCCGGCGCCGTCAGACAGGAGAACAGCAGCAGACCGGGGAAAGTCAGTGTGTAGCTGTTCTCGTTGTGCATACGGATCGGCTGGTTGGGCGGGAGATCGGTGGAGGAGTAGACGTCGTTCCCGTAGCTGCTGCGGGGGGTGGCCTTCTCACGGTAGGGAGTGCGGCGGGGCACCAGGACGTCGCGTACCTTCGCGAAGTCCTCGACGTCACGGACCGGGAGGCCCCGCAGGTACACCGCACCGTGCCGGTGCAGTGCCGTGCGCAGCTCCGCGTGGACCGAAGTCAGCCACTCACCTGCCTCGGCGGCGTCGGCGAACCGGGGGACGTGTGCCATCGCCGGCTTACCGGGTTCGAGGGTCCAGGCGGGGGGTCCCGCGGTGGTGGACCGGGAAGAGCTCATGGTTGTGCGCTGCCTCTCGTGTCGTTGTTGACGGATGTCCTCGGACGCTGATCGGGGGAGGTCACCCCCATCCGGTGTCGTTCCGGATCTCGGACGGGCGGGGCATGTTCTGCGCGGGGCCGGAGAGCGGGAACATGGAATTCCTTTCACGTCATGCGGAAGGGGCGGACGGTTCCGCGGGGGCATCGGTGCGGTACGCCGAATCGGCGCCGGAGTCGGCTCGGTTCACCGGACGCGGCACGGTCCGTCCCGCGTCCTGCGCACAGGACGTGCTGCCGAAATGCGCTGCGGAATTGCTCCGGACCCGGGTGCCGGTCGCAATTTCCGGCCGTGCCGACGCGTTTCACGTTGTCATCGGGAAAGGCATGCACCAAGAGCGTTCGGGGAGGGTGTTCATGCCTGTCGCATAAAGGAGAGGGGACAAAAGGGGCATCCGTGGTGGTGGGTCCGCGGCGGCCGGCGCCCGTCGACGCGGCATCGACGAGCCCGAACGGACACGGCCGAGGGGCACGGACGAGGGGCACCGCCGTCGTCCGGTCAGCTCGGTTCGGCCTCGCCGGTGGGCAGGTCGCGGCGGGAGCGGATCGGGGACCACAAAAGGATCAACGCGGCCAGCGGCATGCCTGCGGTCAGCAGCCACATCGTCGGCCGCACCCCCAACAGCGTGCCGAGGCCACCGGCGAGGAGCGCGCCCAGCGGCAGGGTTCCGTAGTTGAGGAACGCCGAGCAGGCAGTCACCCGGCCGAGCACACCGGAGGGGCAATACCCCTGGATGAAGCCTGCCTTGATGATGTTTCCCGCCACCACGCCGAGCGCGGCAGCACCGTAGCCGACGACGAAGAACGCCAGTCCGGCGCCGTCACGGGTGAGCGCCATCAGCGGGGCGAGGGCGGGCACACCCAGCTCGAACAGCAGCAGGGCCCGAGCGGTGCCGAGCCGGGCCGCACTCCGGCGCACCAGCAGCGCGCCCAGGACGCCCCCTGCGCCGCCGAGGCCCACCAGCGCCCCCACCGCGCCGGAGGACAGCCCGATGTCCCGCACCAGGAAGACGACGAGCAGGGCCTGGCAGCCCCCCAGGGCGAGGTTCGAGGTGGCTCCGAAGAGGGTGAGGCTGCGCAGATACGGATCGTGGGCGACCAGCCGCACCCCCTCCCGTACGTCCCCGAGCAGCGGCGCGCGGCGCCTTGACCGGGAGGCCGCTGCCGGCGGCTCGCGGTGCCGGATGCGGCCTATGCACAGGAAGGAGACCAGGAAGGTCGCCGCGTTCGTCAGCATGCCGTCGACCGCCCCGGCGGCCTGTGCGATCAGGCCGCCGGACCCCATACCGGCGATCTGCGCCGCGGCGGCGCTTCCGTGCAGCTTCGCGTTGCCCTCGGCCTGGTCCGGGGCGCTGAGCAGGGTGGGGAGGTAGGCGGTGTACGCGGTCTGGAAGAAGACGGCTGCCGAGCCCACCAGCAGGGCGACCAGCAGCAGCTGACCGATGCCGAGCACACCGAACCATGCGGCAACCGGCACGCTCAGGAACAGTGCGCACGAGACGGCGTCGCAGACCAGCATGACCGTGCGGCGGCGCAGCCGGTCCACCCAGACTCCGGCGGGCAGCCCGATGACGAGCCAGGGCAGCCAGGTCGCGGCGTTGAGCAGGCTCACCGCGAAGGTTCCGGCGTGCAGCACGGAGACGGCGGCCAGCGGCAGCAGCACACCCGTGACGGACACGCCGAACTTGCCCGCGGTCTCCCCGTACCACAGCTGCCGGAAGTCCCGGTGACGGCGTAACAGTCCGCCGCCCGCGCGGAACGCCGCCCGGTGCCCGGTCTTCACCGGCACGGGGAGGCGCCCGTCTGCTCCATGTTGACTGACTGTTGATCAAGCATGTCTAGCGTGCCTTCCGATCGGGGGATATCTCTGATGGGGCTGAGGGATGATGAATACGTCAGAACCACTGGGACGAATTGAGCTGAGCGAGGAAGCGGCGCGCGTATTCGGCTACGCCGCCCAGCGCGCCGTATGCGGCATCGAGGAACTCACCGCCGTGGGACTCGACAGTGCGGACGCGGAACGAGCGGTGAAGGAACTCGTGGAAATGCGATTACTCTGCCGCGCCGAAGGAGCGGCCGGCCGGTTGACCGTGGTGCCGCCCCGGACCGCCGCGGACCGGTTGCTGCGTCCCTTGGAGCGCCATGTGCGGGAACGCCATGAGGAGATCGAGCGGCTCCGCGAGACGTTCGCCTCGCTGCTCCCTGCCTACGAGTCGGGGCGGGCGCGTCGTTCGGACGCCGAGCCGATCGAGCTGCTCACCGACCTGAGGACCGTCCAGGAGACCATCGAGGAGTTGACGATCGGCGCCCGGCAGGAGGTGCTCACCGCCCAGCCGGGCGGTGCCCGTTCCGCCCGCGCGCTCCATGAGGCGGATGAGCGGGACCGGCGGATGCTCACGCGCGGCGTCCAGATGCGCACCCTCTACCAGCATCCTGCCCGCTACGACCAGCCGACGGTCGACCACGTCCGGCGCGTGATGAACCTCGGAGCGGAGGTGCGGACGCGGACCGACGGCCTGTGCCGGCTGCTGGTCTTCGACCACCGCGTGGCCCTGCTGGGGCTGCGGGACGACCCGGAGGCGGCCCTGCTGGTGCGCGAGCCGCATGTCGTGCACTACATACGGGTGTTCTTCGACTGTCTGTGGCGCGATGCCTCGCTCTTCCCGGTCAGTTTCGACTCGGCCGCTGCCGTCCGGATCTCCGGCGAGATCCAGGAGTCGATCGTCGCCATGCTGTCGGAGGGGCTGGAGGACAAGTCGATCGCGCGGCGCCTGGGGATGTCCGTACGCAGCTGTCAGCGCCACGCCTCGGAAATCATGAAGGCGGTCGGCGCGAAGAGCCGGTTCCAGGCCGGGTATGCGCTCGGGCGGCTGCACGCCGCCGCGCGGGACCGGGAGTGAGCCGGGGGTCGCCCGCACGTCACCGGAGCCGGCCCAGGGCTCGTACGGGGAGGCCAGGATCCACACCGGCCAGTTCGCGTACGAGCCCGCCGAGGCCCTCGGCGTGCCGGGCTGCTTCCTCCGCCGTGTAGTTGGCCGGGTTCGCTTCCACGCACACGCTGGTGCCGGCGTGCTCGGAGTGCACGTCGAAGTACAGGCCGAGGTCCGGGATGGGCCCGGTGACCAGTGTGCGTACCACGCCGGTGGCCGGCCCGAAGCGCAGATCGCGGTCGAAGTTGACGATATTGACCACCGGTCCGACGCTGTGGTGCTCCGGCGCCGCGGCGAGCGTGCGCCGGAACTCCTCGTAGCGGTAACGGTGGTGGCGCAGCGCCTGCCCGATCTGACGGCCCGTCCGCCGGAAGGTGTCGGTCACCGACCGCTCCGGCTCCACGGGCACCCGGAACGGCAGGAGGTTCGCCATCGGGGCGACGACATTGCGGAGCAGGCGGGTGGGCCGGCTCGTCGCGGAACAGCCGAAGGTCACCTCGTCGGCGCCGGTGACCTGCCACAGATAGAGGGCGGCGGCGGTGATCAGGAAGCGCGCGGTGGACACCTCCAGCCGCTCGCTCCGGGCTTGGACTGCGTCGACCACCTGCCTTGGCAGATGGTGGCTGTACTGCAAGGTGACGGGTGCGGGCGGAGCGTCCGCCCGGAGCCGGCCGGTGGCCGGCCAGTCGAGGGCGACCTTCTCCCAGAAATCCCGGTCGGCCGCATACAGCCGGCCGGCCCGGTAGGCACGGTCGTGCTCGACGGCGGCCGTGACCGGCGCGAAGGGGTTGGGTTCGCAGGGGGCACCGGTGTACATCGCGTGGTAGAGGGCCGCGGTCCTGCGGGCGACGGCGGCGGTTCCATGGCCGTCCGTGATGATGTGGTGGAAACGGCGGTACCAGAAGTGGCGGTCCCCCGATACCTTGATCAGGGCACCGGCCAGCAGAGAACCACAGGTCAGGTCGACCGGACGGGCCATCTCGGCGCGCATCCAGGCCACCGCTTCCGCGTCGGGGTCGGGCCGCTCACTCATGTCGAGGACCTCGAAGGACCATTCCGCGGGCGCCAGTTCCTGGTAGGGCGTGCCGTCAGTGGCGACGAGGAACCGTGCGCCGAGCGATCCCGCTTCGTCCACGGCGGTGCGGGCGGCGGCTTCTAGGAGCGTCGCGTCGACGGCGCCGGTGATTTCGTAGTAGTCACCCACGTTGTAGACCGGACTGCCCGGTTCGAGCACCTGCGATATCCAGATCTCCAGTTGCCCCGCGGTCAAAGGGGATTGCACGTTTCCGCTCCAGAGGTCTCGGGAACCGTTGTCCGCCCAGACTGGCAGCCGCGCCGGGCACCGCACAGGCCGTGCCGGGGGTGGTGTCTGCGCCAGTCGTGGACCCGAGGGGGCGTGGACCCGAGGGGGCGTGGACCCGAGGGGGCGTGGACCCGAGGGGGCGTGGACCCGAGGGGGCGTGGCGCCTCCCGCTCCGCGCCCCGAGAAACACGGGCGCATACTCGGGTGGTGAACATCGAGGACGCGGAACACGCTCGGCGCTGGTTGGCAACGCAAGGGGTGACCCAGGTCGGCAACGAGGTATGGGCCGAGCACGGAGCGCCTGAGATCTCACTGACACCGAACGAGGTGGCACACACCTGGACAAGTGCAGCGCTGCACGACCCCGACCTCGATGCGGCCGCCCGGCTGCGCCTCGCCTTCGGCCTTCTGGACTTGCTGGACGAGTACTGGGTGACGACTGAGATCGGCTTCGCGCTCAAGGACGAAGAAGAACAGGACCCGCTGCCGGCCGAGGCGTTCTGGGGCGGCTACCGGCAACGGTTGGAGGCTGCCGAGGAGCCCGAGGCGGTGACCTACTCGCTCTGGGTCGACTGGTTCGAGGACCGGGCCACGGCGGAAGCCGCCTTCGCCGAGGTGCTGGGCAACGACTTCGCGGAGCTGTCTGCCCGTTCTCTGCTCTCCGAAGCAGCCGAGGGCCCGCTGTGCCGCCGTGCTCAGCGCGTTCTCGCAGCCTCCGGCCCCGTGCCCTGGCCGGTCAAACACGCTGCCTACCGAACGGCGGCAACGGTCCCTGCGCTCCACACCGCGCTGTTCCAGGGCATCCTGCACAGCTACCATGATCTTTACGGAGATCTCGAACCCCGTGCGGCACTTGCTCTGTTGCGGCGGCTGGACCTTCCGCCGGGCACCGAACACCTCTCCGCGCTCTGCGCGGTTCTGGAGGCGGGCCACACGAACCACTACCTCGCCCCGAAAGCCTGGCAGTCCGGGCCCGGGCCCGTACAGCGGCTGATGCGAAGGTTCCGCCGGATGGTCGCGCCCGGGACGCGCTGACCGAGTTTGCGTGCGGTCGGCGCGCGTCCTGGAGGCAACGTCGAGGGCGAGGAAAGCGAAGGGACTAGTTCAAGGAGTGTGAGAAGGAAGCCCCTTCATGGCCTCGCCACGATGAACGATAACAGTCAGGCCGGGATCAGGTCGCGCAGATTTTCGGGCGTGAGGATCCGGGAATCCGGATGCAGACCCTCCGGGCGTTCCAGGCCTATGTAGGTGACCGGGCCCTCCGGGAGACTCTTGCCGTCCCACGGTGTCACGGTCGTGGCGTCGTCGGCCATCAGGTCGACGAGGTACCGGACCGTGAGGTAATCGCGCTCGACGATGCCGCGCAGCAACGTGGCGACCGACACCTGGTTTCCCTCGACCCGGTTGGCCTTCGGGGACCCCTTGAGGTGCAGGTGCAGCCACTTGGCGCGCCAGCGGCCGTCGCTCCCGCGCAGGAACGCCAGCGGAAGTGCGACCCTGCCCGGACCACGCAGCTCCGACTTCAGCCGTACGGTGCGCGGTTCGAACGGACGGCCCTGCTGGGCGGCGTCGCGCAACATGAAGCCGAAGAACGACTCCTCGACGTCTTCGAAGCCCTCCCCCGAGAAGACGTTCACCTGCGGGACGATGAACGTGCCGCGGACGGCGCCCATGCGCAGGTTGATGAACTCCGAGGCGCCCGCGGGCGCCTCGGTGATGTCGCCGGAGTGCTCGCCTTCGACCTCCGTCAGGGCGGTGTAGGACAGCCAGGACAGGGTCGAGTAGTCGGCGTCGAGCATCAGCGCCGACAGGTCGTAGTCCGTGGTCCGCTCTGCCTGCTTCCAGTAGACGAAGAAGCGCAGCAGTTCGCCGTCGACCGGCGAGACCGAGCCGCGGGGCAGCACACCGAGGCCGGACGCGGCCGCCTTGCCGCTGAGGGGAAGCGCGACATCGAGGACGTCGGGGTCGATCAGCAGCCGGCCGGGCGCCGGCAGACGGCGGCTGATTTCGGCGTCCAGGGCGGAGATCAGCCGCTTGCGTCCTTCGGGCAGCACGGGCGGCCGGTCGTCGGGGGCGACCCAGGCGCGGCCGAGGCGGTTGACGAAGACGCGGCGCTCGCCGGTCTCCTCGGGCCGGTTGTGGAGGTGTTCGCGCACCGACAGGACGACCCGGCCGGAGACCCGTGGGGCGACCTGCTCGGCGGCGGCCACGACGGCGCCGCGCTCCTCCTCGGTGAGGGCCATACGCAGCAGCCGGTCCAGGGCGCGGAAGAGTTTGCCGGGCGCGGCCCTCAGGAGCTCCACGGCTCCGGTGATGTCGTGCATCCCGAGCAGTTCCTCGACGCGGCTGTCGAAGGAGCGGGCCCGCCGCTCGCCCCGGGCCACGGCGAACACCGCGGCGGCGTGCGGCCATCGCGGGTACTCGTGCGGGTGGAGACGTTCGCCGAGGCGCTTGAACGGCTCGCGGTGCGCCTGTACGTCGGCGAGCTTGGCTGGGGCCGTGGTGACGAGCCCGTCGAGCGCCGCGAGCAGGGCGCGGCGCACCGGGCGCGAGAGGGCCCTGAAGCGGGTCGGTTCCTGGAGGGTCACGTCGCCTTCCGACAGCGCGCAGGCCAGGCGGAGCACGTCGGTGACGGTGTCCACCAGGAGGTCCGCGCCGACGCCCAGGCGGGCTTGGTTGATCAGGGCGCGGTTCTCGCGGATCGGGATCGCCTCGGGCTGCGGACCGTGTACGCAGTGTCCGGCGAGCACCCGCAGATCCGCCAGGTCGTCAGCGCCCAGCGGGGTGGTGCTGCCGGCCAGGGCCAGGTACAGCGCCGTGACCTCGTCGTCCAGAGGGCCGCCCAGGTGCAGCACTGTCATCCGGTCGCCCGCTGCCGCGATCAGTTCGTCGTGGGCGGCGAGCATCTCGGCATAGGTGTGGCGGTAGTTGCCGTAGGACGGCAGGGTGAGCAGGTCCACCACACCGCTGCGGAGCTGGGCAACCGTCCGTGCACGGGAGGCGTCCTCGGTCAGCGCCTCGACGATGCACTGCATCCAGAAGGCGAACGTGTCGGGCACGTTGGCCGGGAAGTCGATGAAGTAGACGTTGTGCTGGACGTGGTCCCCGGTCATCTCGCGGACGGTACGCAGCGTGCGCACCGCGATGTCGACCACCGCCCCGTCGGACAGCCCCGACAGACGCTCCAGCAGGTCCGCCGAGAGTTTGCAGCCCACCGACATCAGGGCGGCGTCGAACTGCCGCGCCGCGACGCCACCGTCCCCGTCGGCTCCTGCGGGTCCTGCGGGTCCTGCGGGTCCTGCGGGAAAGGGGAGGCGGTAGGTGTGCCGGATAACCAGTGATTCGAGACTGTGTCCCATTCCGGCATGATCGCAGAGCCACGGGGGCCGGCGCATAGGGGTTTCGGGTGGCGGCCCCCGTGCCGTGCACGACCGGGATGCATCCGACGGTGGACGGTGTACGGACCGGCGGGGCCGGCTGGCCGGGTGCCCTGGGGCCTGTCAACAGGCCTCCGTGTCACCGCCCTTGGCTTCGGTGAGGAGCAGGGCGATGTCGTCGGCACGGTGGGAGGATCGCCGGGCGTGACGCAGGAGCCGGTCGGCGAGGTCGTCCAGGTTGTCGGCACGGGTGTGGGCCAGGGACGTCCGCAGCCGGTCGATGCCCACGTCGATGTCGGTGCCGCGCTCCTCGACCAGGCCGTCGGTGTAGAGGGCGAGGACGGAGCCGGGCGGGAGGTCGACCGGGGTCTGCGGATAGGCGCTGCCGTGGTCCACGCCGAGAAGGGGGCCGACCTCCAGGTCGAGCACCTCGGTGGTCCCGTCGGGGTGGCGGAGCAGCGGCGGCGGGTGGCCGGCGCGGACGGCGTACGCGCGGTGGCCGCCGGGTTCGAGATGGAGGTAGCAGCAGCTGGCGAGGAGGCCGGCATCGAGGTCGATGAGGGTGTGGTTGGCGCCTGCCAGTACGTTGCCCGGCGAGTGGCCGACCGCCGCGAAGGCCCGTACGGCGCTGCGCAGTTGGGCCATGGTGGCCGCGGCGGGGATGCTGTGCCCCTCGACGTCCCCGATGACCAGGGACACGCCGTCGGCGGTGCGGATGACGTCGTACCAGTCGCCGCCGATGTCCATGCCGCTGGTTCCGGGCAGGTAGCGGGCGGTGGTGCGGATGTCGCGGAGTACGGGCAGCCGGTGCGGCAGCAGGGCCCGTTGGAGGCCGCGGGCGAGGGCGAACTCCTCGTCGTAGAGCCGTGCTCGTTCCAGGGCCTGGGCGATCAGTCCGGCGAGCGCGGTCAGGACGCCGCGGTCCTTGGTCGTGAACTGATGGACCTCGTCGAAGCCGAGCACGCAGGTGCCGACGGGACGGCTGGAGGCGATCAGCGGCAGGTACGCCCAGGAGCTCACCTCGCCCACGGGGATGCCCGGATAGCCCTGGGAGAGGTCCTGCTGCGACTCGATGAACAGCGGGACACCGGAGGTCAGGGTCTCCGTGCCGGGCAGGTGGGCGTGCAGCGGCATGCCCTCCAGCCAGTCGAGGAAGCCCTGGTGGTGGCCGGCGTGGAAGATCAGGTGCATCGCGCCGTCACGGACCACGTAGAGGGCCAGTTGCTGGCCGCCGAAGGCCGGGAGGAGCTGGTCGGCGACGACTTCGCAGACTTCGCGAGCGGTGACCGCCTCGGTCAGCGCGCTGCCCAACTGCAAGACGTGGTACATGACGCCCAGGCGCGCCGGTGTGGCGGCCGCAGGTGCCGGCGTGGCCGCCGCGGCCTGCGGTGCCGGGGCCGAGGGAGGCTGTCCGACGGGGACGGCCCGGCCGGTCACGCCGTCCGCGCCCGGATGGAGGGAGAAGGCCAGCCACTGGTCGGGCGGGCGGCAGGCGAGGAAGGAAGCCGGCGTCTGCGAGATCATCACGGACCGGTACCGGTCCTCGAAGGCGGGGTCGGCCAGCCACGGCAGGACGTCCCACAGACACTGCCCGAGCAGGGCCTCGCCAGGTAGGCCGAGCAGTTGCCCCAGGCTGCGGTTGGCGTAGGCGACCCGCCCGTCCGGGGCGAGGGAGAACAGCCCGTCCCGCAGCCGCTCGGCAGCCACGGCAGCCGCACGGCCGGCTCGCGCATCGATGACCACACCGACCAGATGGCGACCCGCCCGCTCTTCTCCCCTCTTCGGGACATGGCCCCACAACTCCACGGTGCTGTACCGCTCGCCGCCCTCCCCCTCGCGTATGCGCAGGGACCGCGCCGTGCACCGGCCTTCGGCGGCGGCCACGCGGGCCACGGCCCGGAAGGCGGCGCGGTCGCCGGGATGGAGGCGGGAAGCGAGCGTCTCCGCCCGGTCGTCGAAGACTCCGGGGTCGATACCGAAGATCGCGCAGAGTTCGTCGTCCCCGGTGAGGGTGCCGGTGAGAAGGTCCCAGTCGAACAAGCCGGCCCGCACCGAGGGGGCGGAGGGGGCCGGGGTCTCGACGGGGACCGCCTGCGGGTCGCAGTCGAGGGGATCGCCGGTACGGGCCCGGAGGGCCGCCAGGGAGGCGCCGAGCCGGTTGGCGATGGCCCGCAGCTGACGGCGCCCGCTCTTGGACAGCGTGTCACTGCCGTGTGGTGCCGCCCATACGACCGCCAGCGCCCCGAACGTCTCCCCGCCCGCGCCCACCGGTACGGAGCAGGAGCCGAAGGCGTAGGGCAGGGCCACCGCGAGCTGGGGATACCGGCGCGCCGTCTCATCGGCGCCGGCCAGGTGGATCGTGCGTCCGGAGCGGAACGCCGCGGCGACCGGAATCGGGCTGCTGACCGCAATACGGCGCCAGCCGCCCAGCAGGGACGGTGGCGCCCCGCAGCTCGCGGCGAGCACGATCGAACGGCGGTCGCGGGAGCGGAGAAAGATGCTCCCGGCGTACGCGCCCGACGCGTCCACGGCCTTGACGGCGGCCGCTGCCAGCATGTCCTCACGCTCCGCCGTCGCGTCCACGGACAACCCGCCCATGTTCCCAGTGTGCGCAGTGCCGGGCCCGTCGGCCCGATGGTCACTCAGCGCGACTTCATGGTTACTGGAATGCCGCCGCAGCCGGAGCGGCCAAGGGCCGGCCCCACCAGCCTCAGCCCCGACGCACCCCAGGCGACGCATGGAGCACTGCACTGCCCGCGGATTCGTAAGTCAGTCGATTGACTTACGACGGCTGGTTCGTTTGACTGCGGTACACACAGCCCGCCCGCATCGCTGAGCCCTGGAGGCCGTACGTGACCGAAGTCCGGGACACGGAGTCGTTGAGCTACCCGATCACCGCTCCGTCGGCGCTGGAGCCACCGGAGCAGTGGGCTGAGCTGCGGCGGACATGCCCGGTGGCGCGGGTGACGTTGCCGAGCGGCGACGAGGCCGCGCTGCTGACCCGGTACCGCGACGTCAAGGCAGCGCTCGCCGACCCGCGCCTGAGCCGCGAGGGGCTGGCCTCGCCCGGCGCCGCCCGCGTGGCGGCCGGTGACTCGGAAGGCATCTTCAGCAGCCCGATGGCGAAGGCGCTCAATGCCGAGGGCCACGAGCGGTGGCGGCGCATGGTCGGCAAGTGGTTCACGGCGAAGCGGATGTCGGCGCTGCGGCCGGCCATGGAGGCGATGGCCGACCAGCTCATCGACGAGATGCTGGAACGCGGCCGGCCGGCGGACCTGGTGACGCACCTGGCGTTTCCCCTCCCGGTGTTCGTGATCTGCCGCATGCTCGGCGTACCGGAGGGCGACCGGGACAGGTTCAAGAGCTGGTCCGACACCTTCTTGAACATGACCCGGTACACGCGAGCCGAGACGGAGGCCGCGCATCAGGACTTCGCCGGGTACATGTCCGGCCTGATCGCCGACAAGCGCGCACAGCCGGGAGACGACCTTCTCAGCCTTCTCCTGGACGGCGCCGATGCCGAGGGCGAGCCGATGTCGGAAGCCGGGCTGGTGGCCACCGGGCAGGCGCTGCTGCTCGCCGGCCATGAGACCACCGCGGGCTTCCTCGCCATGATGGTGGCGCATCTGCTGGCCGACCGTCGGCGCTGGGAGCGGTTGCTGGCCGAACCCTCGCTGGTCCGCCGAGCGGTGGAGGAGGTGCTCCGGTTCGACCCGAACGGCAGCGGCTTCGGCATGCTCCGGTACGTGCACGAGGACACCGAGCTCTCCGGCGGCGTGGTACCCCGTGGCACCACGGTGGTGTGCAGCATGGCCGCAGCCAACCGCGACGAGAGCGCCTGGGAGGGCGCGGACGACATGGACCTGGACCGCAGCCCCAACCCGCACCTCACCTTCGGTACGGGTCCGCACTCCTGCCTGGGCCAGCCGCTGGCCCGAACCGAGTTGCAGGCCGTGCTCACCGTCCTGCTGCGCCGGCTGCCCACCCTCGATCTCGGCGTCGCCGCCGAGGACCTGCGCCGCCACGAGGGGCTGCTGACCACCCCGCTGCGCGAACTGCCGGTGACGTGGTGAGCGGCGGCAGCGGCAGGACCGCCAGGGCCGACCGCCTCGCGGAGACCCGTGAGGCGATCATGTCGTCCGCGGAGCGGCTCTTCGCCGAGCACGGACTGTCCGCCGTGTCGAGCCGTCAGATCGGCGAGGCGGCGGGGCAGGGCAACGTCACCGCCGTCAGTTATCACTTCGGCGGCAAGCCCGGCCTGGTACGCGCCATCATGGTCAAGCACGGCGAGGCCGTCGACCGGATCCGGCAGCGGTACGTCGACGAGATCGGCGAGAGCCACGATGTCCGGGACTGGGTCGGCGCGCTGGTGCGCCCGGTACCGGTGCATCTGGGCTCGCTCGGCATCCCCTCCTGGCATGCCCGCTTCGCCGTCCAGGTCATGACCGACCCGCTGATGCGCGCGATCGTCACCGACGAGGCCCTGGTCCGGACGCATCTGCGGCAGACCCTCGACGGTCTGGGCCGCTGTCTCCACACACTGTCCGCCCAAGTGCGGGCCGAACGCGGGGACATGGCCCGTCATCTGATCATCCACACCTGCGCGGAGCGCGAACGCGCCCTGGCGGAGGGCGGCGCGCCGCTGCACTCCTCATGGGAGCGCACCGCCGACGCACTCACCGACGCGATCGTCGGGCTGCTCACGGCCCCTGTCACCACTCCCCACGACCACCTGGAGAACACCGGGCCCTGAGGACCACCGTGGATCATGTGCGAGACGGATGACGGGACGCCCGGGCACCTGGGCACCTGGGCACCTGAAGGCAAGCCCGGCAAAGGGGCCCGAGGAGGCAGTGCCGAAGTGGGGCAGCGATGGAGCCGCTCGGGTCACGCCCCTCCCCCAGCGGCCGGCGTCGCGTCAGAAGTGTCGTGGTGCTGCTCGAGCAAGCGCGTACGGAAGAGGTCGAGCACCTCGTCCAGGGCCGCGCGGGTCGGCTGGCCGGGTTCGTCGATGAGGTGCTCGGTCAGTACGGAGTGCGGCGGCAGCGCGGCATGGGGGTTCGCGGTGGAGTCGTCCAGTTCGACGGCGGTGAACGCAGCGCCGAGTTCGCGGCGCAGAAAGGCGAACCGGTCGCCCGGTACCAGCCGGTCCCCACGGAACCGCAGTCCCATGACCTGAAGCCCGTCACGCTCGCAGCGGCCCCGGACGGCGGCGAGGTCTTCGGCGGAGATATCGATCCCGCCGGCCCGGCTCTTGGTGAGGGCCAGTGGCAGGGACGGCTGGGACAGGACGGGGGCGAGAAGCCGCTCATCGGCGGCCATGGCCAGGGCGAAGCCGCCGGTGAGACACATGCCGACGGCCCCGACGCCGGGCCCGCCGCAGCGCTGGTGCTCCTGCGCGGCCAGGGCCCGCAGCCAGGTCACCACACGTGAGGATTTCCCGGTGGCCAGCACGGTGAACTCCCGGCTCACACAGACCTTCCCCATCGATGAGGCCGTGTAGAGACCGGACTTCAGCACGCCGCCGTCCGCGGGGTCGGCGTTGCGGCCGGGCGTACCGAAGAGCACCGGGAGCACGGCGGTGCAGCCGATGGCGGCCACCCGTTCCGCGAACTGAAGCACCTTGGGCGTGATGCCCGGTATTTCCGCCATCACGATGACCGCGGGCCCCGTGCCACGCCGCAGAATCCGGCGGGTGCTGCCGTCGTGGGTGAACGTGCCACGGTCGAAGCCGGTCAAGTCGTGGTCGGGCATGGATTACCACCGTCCTGGTCGGTCGCTGCTCGGGGTGGGCCGGGTGCCGCTCTCCGGCCGGGACATCTCGCCCGCCCCCGCCGGTGCGGTTCAGCGCGAGACTACCCAGCGGTTGCCTTCGGTGGTCGTAGTCGGCATGGCACTTGTGGTGCAGCGGGAACCACTGCCCGGCTCGGCCGCTCCTTTCGCGCCCGCGTCGCGGGCCCCGCTCAAGTTGCCTGTGGCGGAACGCCCGCGAGCAGGAGCAGCGCATCGACGAGGTCGTCGGTACTGGTGCCGGTGGCCAGGCGGCGCAGTTGCAGGCCGATGATGAGGGCGACGGTGGGGCCGGCCCGGCGTTCGGCGTCGGGGGTGCCGATCGCGCCCAGGAGGGAGGCGGCCAAACGGTCGTAGGCGGCGAAGCATTCCGCCGCGGCAGCACGTAGCTGGGGGTCTCGGCCGGCTTGGATGTAGAGCTCGAAGGGTGCGATGTGTTCGCTGTCGAAGGCCGTGTCGGCGGCGACCTCACCGATCAGGGTGGTGGCCTGCTCCGGGGTGGTGGTGCGGTCCGTGCAGTAGCGGGCGGCCAGGTCGGTGAAGCGACAGGTCTCCTGGTCGACAAAGGAACGCAAGCTCTCGCGCAGCAGGTCGTGTTGAGTTGCGAAGTGGTACGTGACCGAGCCGAGGGAGACGCCGGCCTCCTTGGCGATGCGACGGTTGGTGACCGCGGCGATCCCGTCGTCGCCGATGATCCGTAGCGTGGCCGCGATGATGCGTGCGCGGACCTGGGAGGTGTTCGGCATGGCGTCATCGTGCCATGGCCGGTCAGGGCGTCATCCACCTCGGTGTCGCCAAGGGTTGCTCCCGGGCGTCGCGGATTCCGCCGTCCTCCGCTACTGTTCGTTCGAACGAACAGTAGCGGAGGACGACTTGTTGAACATCAAGGGATCGACCGTTCTGCTGACCGGTGCCAGCGGAGGCATCGGCATGGCGCTGGCCCGGAAGCTCGCGGCCAAGGGTGCCCGCCTGGTGGTCACCGGCCGACGCGCCGACGTACTCCAGCAACTCGAAACGTCCTTGGGGGCCCGTGCACTGGTCGCGGATCTCAGCGACCGCGAGGCGGTCGAGGATCTCGCCGAACGAGCCGGGCCGGTGGACATCCTGGTCGCCAACGCCGCCCTGCCTTCCAGTGGCAACCTGCTCGACTACACGCCCCGGCAGCTCGACCGCTCGCTGGACGTGAACCTGCGCGCACCGCTCCTGCTGTCCCGGCTCCTGGCCCCGCACATGGTCGCTGCCGGCCGCGGCCACCTGGTCATGATCGGCTCGCTCTCGGGGCGGACGTCCTCCCCCGGCACCTCGCTCTACAGCGCCGCGAAGTTCGGCCTGCGCGGCTTCACCCATGGCCTGCGCCAGGATCTGTACGGCACGGGCGTAGGAGTGTCCATCGTGCAGCCGGGCTTCGTCCGTGAGGCCGGGATGTTCGCCGACACCGGCGCCGCGCCACCTGCCGGCATACGTACCGTCAGCCCGGAACAGGTCGCGGCCGGCACCGTGCGCGCGATCGAACGCGACCGTGCCGAAGTCAACATCGCACCGCTCGAACTACGCCTGGGCAGCGCCATCGGTGGGCTCTTCCCCTCCCTGGCGGCCGCTGCCCAGCGCAGGGCTTCTCCCGCCTCCCTCGTCCAGCAGGTCGCCGAGGCCCAGCGCCACCAGCGCTGACCCCCACGACTGACCCGCCACGGCTGACCGTCGCGCCACAGCGGCCCGACGGTCAGCCGCCGCAGCCCCTGTTCGGCGCCGCCGGCCGGCAGGGGCACCGCGGCGACCGCACAGGGGAGTCCGTCACCCCCGGGCGAATGCCTTCAGCTCGTCGTAGGAGCCGTTGAACCAGTTCTGGTCGCCGGGGAACGTACCGGAGTCGGCGTACTGCCAGAAGGTGTGAGCGGACCAGCCGGCCGGCAGAGTGCCGGGAGACGTGGCGTACCGGGCGACCCAGAGTGGGTTGGTGCCACCGAAACCGGTGTCGGCTCCGGTGCAGCGGGTCCACCAGTCGCTGGTGGTGTAGAGGGCGGGAGCGCGTCCGGTGCGCGCCTTCACCGCGTCACTGAACTCCCTGATCCAGGACACCATGTCGGATGGCCCGCGGCCGTAACAGGCGTCCGGGCCGTACGGGTTGTGCTCGAGGTCGAGCGCGGGCGGCAGCGTCCTGCCGTCCGCCGTCCAGTTCCCGCCGTGGTCGACGAAGTGCGTGGCCTGCTCTGTCGCGCCGGAGAGGTCCGGGCGCGCGAAGTGGTAGGCGCCCCGGATCAGGCCTGCGTCGCCGGCGCCCTGGAACTGCTCCGGGAAGGTCGGGCTCTGGAACGTCGTCCCTTCGGTGGCCTTGACGTAGGCCCAGCGGGCACCGTTGGCCCATGCGCCCTGCCAGTCGACGGTGCCCTGGTAGCGGCTCACGTCCATCCCGGGGACCTGTTCGGCCGCGGCCCCGGTCGCGGATCCGGTGCCGTGGACGGATGCCGCGGCGTGGGCGGGCGGCGGAGCGGTGAGGAGCGTCGCCGTGACGGTGACGGCGGCGAGAGTGGTGAGCAGGGCCGTGCGCACGGCCGTGCGCAGGGCACGAGGAGGACGCCGGAGCGGGGACAGGGGCATGTGGGGGGGTGCCTTTCGGTGGTGTGGTCCGGGGAGGGACCGGAGTGTGGGGTAGCGCCCGTGGGAGGCGAAGTTCCGTTGCGGCCAAGGGCGTTGCGGTCAGTGGCGTTGCGTCCAGGGGCGTTGCGTCCAGGGCGCGTGAAGCAGGAGCGAACATAGGTGGTGTGCTGCGCGGTTCACCGGACCCGTGAGGCGATCATGCGCGGCTCCGGTCGCGGGGTGCTCCTGAGCTGGGCTGATTCCCTTGCCGCCACGTGCAGTTGACCTCAGTTGAGTAGCGGATACCCACGACAGGTGGCCCGCGGATGGCCTTAATGGGTCCTCGGCGCGGCACGCGGAATGCGTCCGGGGCGGTGCCGCCCACAAGGCGGCGACGTCCCGCTGCCGCGCCGGAACGTGGACCGAGGCGGGCGCGGCATCCGAACGCGCCGCCGCGAGCAATGGAGAGAAAACCATGTACCGGTCTGGACTGATAAGGACGGCGGTGGCAGTGGCCGCGTCGTCCGTGTGCCTGGTGAGCGGCGCCGCGGGGGCGTGGGCGCAGCCGGAGGCACGTACCGCGCCGTCCGGGGCGCAGCCCACACGGGCGGACGCCGTGCAGCACGCGAAGCAGGCGGCGGCGCGGAGTCTGCGGGAGGCGTACGCCACCGGCCAGGTCAAGGACGTCATGGCCGGCACGCTGACCTCGGCGAGCGAGGTGAGTCTGGACCGGCTGCCGATCCGCTCGGCGGCCAGTGGCTTCCGTGCGTCGGTGGAGTCGTCCAACAGCGCGATCCTCACAGCCAAGGGACTGCCCGTCTCGACGGGCAACGTCCTTCAGGTGCGGCTCGCCAATCCGCAGGCGCGGGCCGCACTGGCCGAGGGCGTACAGCCGTTGATCGCCGCGGAGCCCTCCGACCGGCAGGCCACCTCGCTGACCGCCTACCGGCCCGACGGCACCGAGGTGAAGCTCGGCGCCACGGCGCCCGCGGACGTCCCGGTGCTGATCGTGGGCATCGACGGCGACCGGATCGTGGCGGCCGGTACGAAGGTGATGAGCGACGGCTTCAAGGCCGCCTGGCCGCGGGCGGGCACCGCCTCCGGCGGGGACCTCTCCACCCTGAAGCCGAAGACCTCGGCCGCGGCCCGCGCCGCCTCACGTACCGCGCCGATCCCCGGGCCGGACGGCCGGCAGGCGTCGGCGGCACGCACATCCGGAACCGGCACCGCGCCGGGAAACGGCACCACGTCCGGACACGGCACCGCCTCCGGAAGCAGCACCATCGGCACGGCCGGCGCAGCGCAGGGCAAGAACGTCACCCGCATCAACAACGTCCAACTGCACAAGAGCAACGAGGAGCCGTTCTGGAAGGGCGGTGCCGAGTCCTTCGCGGTCGTCAGCGGCTGGGACAAGAACGACAAGGCGTTCGCCGAGCCGGCCCTCCAGTTGCCCTACCTCGACTGGACGGGCGTCGACTACCACCCGAACCAGAACCTGATCGACTGGGGGCACTTCGGCTACGACTCCGCCGATCTGGTGTTCCTCGAGGAGGACGACGGCACCAACTACAAGGACCTCACCAAGGCGATCGTCGACGCGCTGCTGACGGTCACCGGCTACGGCACGACCGGCATCCCGCTCGCCAACACCATCATGGACGCCATTCCGGACAAGTGGTGGACCGATGACACCGACGAGCTGGACCAGGTGTACTCGGTCAGCCATGACGCCATCGCCAAGGCGCAGAACGCCGGTGCCCCCGGCCTGACGTACTTCGGCGCTTCTGGGGGGAGCAACCTCTCCATCGGGCTGAGCAACGCCTTCATCCCGAAGACCTGATCCAGGGGCCGGCCGGTTCCTGGGGCCCGGCCGGTTCCCGGGGCCCACCGCCCGGGGAAGGCCCGCCGGTGCCCAAGGAAGGCCCGCCGTTCACACGGCGGGCCTTCCGCGCGTAGTCGCGGTCGCGGCCGCGGCCGACGCGGAGTGCCCGTGCGGCGGCCACCCTCGCACCGCCGCCGGAAGAGCCCCGGCTTACAGAAGCTCCCGTGGAGAGTAATCTCGCTTAAAAGGGAGTTAATGGGAGATAGTTCCTCGACTCCCCTGCTCCCCTCAAAGTAGCTGACCGGATACTGCTGGACACGGGACGCAAGGGCGGAAGTCGATGCGAGCCTTCGTGCTGCGGGGGAACGGTGAGGTCGGGATCATGGAGAAGGCGGTCCCGGAGCCGGGGCCGAACGATGCGGTGGTGCGGACGACGGCCGCGATGGTGTGCACCACCGATGTGCACACGAAGAGGGGCGCCATGACCGTCGCGCCCGACGTCACGCTGGGGCACGAGGCGGTCGGTGTGGTGCACGCGCTGGGAGAGGCGGTCGACGGGCTGGACGTCGGGCAGCGGGTGGCGGTGAGCGGGGTGACGCCGTGCTTCGAGTGCGAGACATGCCAGCGCGGCTTCACGTCGCAGTGCGGCGGTGTGATCCTGGGTGCCGCCAGGTTCACCACCCGGGGGGACGGGAACATGGCGGAGTACTTCCTCGTCGGCCACGCCCGCGCCAACCTCGCGCCGATCCCGGACGATCTCTCCGATCACCAGGCGCTGTACGCCACGGACATGCTGTCGACCGGATTCGTCGCCGCCGAGCACGCCGGGCTCGACTTCGGCGAGACGGTGGCCGTCTTCGCACAGGGCGCGGTGGGCCTGTCGGCGACGATCGGCTGCCGGCTGCGCGGGGCCGGGCTGATCATCGCGGTGGAGTCGCTCCCCCCGCGGCAGGAACTGGCACGTCACTTCGGTGCGGATGTGATCGTCGACCACACGCGAGGCGATCCCGTCGCGCGGATCATCGAGTTGACGGACGGTCAGGGGGTCGACGCCGCCATCGAAGCGCTCGGCTCGCGTCGGACATGGGAGGCCACCTTCCGGGTGACCAAGCCCGGAGGGCGCATCTCGAACGTCGGCTACCACGGCGAGGACCCCGAGCCGCTGGAGATCCCACTGGAGCCCTTCGGCTACGGGATGTCGGACAAGCAGGTCTACGCGGGGCTGAATCGGGGCGGCCGCGACTGGCTCAACCGGATCTTCCGGCTGATGCGCACCGGCAAGGTCGACCCCACCCCGATGACCACGCACGAGTTCGGGTTCGACGACATCGTCAAGGCGTTCCGGATGATGGAGTTCAAGGAGGACGGCATCATCAAACCGCTCATCCACTTCGGCTGATGCGGACCGAGGGTCTGGGTGCGTGGATGCCTGGGTGCCTGGGTGCTGGATGCCTAGGTGGGAGTGCGGGGCCGCGGCCGCGGACGGTCGGGCCGCGGACGGTCCTGCTACGGGCGCTCGGGCTGCGATCGGCGACGGTCGGCGAAGCTCGGCGCGTATGCGCACCGAGTTGAGTAATGGCTCCCCTGGTCGGTGGCGAACCGGCCACCGAGACTGGCCGGGACCGATGATCACCTTCCGCCGCCCGCACAGGAATCGATGGAACCCATGCAGCTCTCCCCGTTCCCGCCGGCGGCGGATCATCAGCCGGTCCTCGCCACCTGCTCCCCCTTCGTCGGACGGGTCGGCGAACTGGAGCGGATCCGCCGGGTGTTGCTGTCCCGGCGGGGCCCGCGCGGTGTTCTGATCGCCGGACCGTCCGGCATCGGCAAGACCCGCCTGCTGGACGAGGCCCCGGCTCTCGCGCCCCGCCGGCGCCTGATCAGCCTGCACCCGCACGCCGAAGCCGCCGTATCAGGGCACGGCACGGACCCCCACCGCTCCCCCGCCACGGCCCGGACACTGGCCGAGCTCACACGTCTTGCGGAGCGTGACCCGGCGGACGCCTGGCTGCTGAGCGTCGACGACGCGCAGCTGCTGGGGCCGGAACTGTGGCCGCTGCTGCACGAGGCCGCCCGGCATCCGACGGGGAAACTGTTGGTGTCGGTGACCACCGACGGACACGGACTGCCGCCGGAACTCCTGGCGTTGTGGAGCGACCGGGCGCTGGTGCGCATGGACCTCCAGCCGCTGGACGCCACCGGCGTCAAGGAACTGACGGACTCGTTGCTCGAAGGGGGGCTCGGGCAGACCAGTGCGGCCCGGCTGGCCCAGTGGTGCGGCGGCAGCCCCCGTCTGCTGCGGGAGGTGGCCCGTGCGGCCGTCGAACAGGGTCTCCTGGTCCGGTCGGAGGGCTGCTGGCACTTCGCCGGTGACCGGCTTCCGGTGCCGCCCTCCGTGCTGGAGCTGGTCGAGCCGCAGTTGCGCGACCTCGACGAGGCGGGCCGTGCGGTGCTGGAGCTGGTGGCGCTGGCCGGCAGTCCGCGGCTGGCATCCGTCGAGCAGTTCTGTGACACCGGACAACTGGAGGAGCTGGAGCGCCGGAACCTGCTGCGCGTCGTCGACGGCAGCGCCGACCCGTCCGGTGCACCACGGGTGCGCATCGCCCACCCGCTCGCGTCGTACGCGATGTCGTGCGGCGTGCCGCCGCTGCGACGCCGTCGCCGGCTGCGGGACTGGATCACTGCCCACCAGGGGCTGACCGCGCTGATGGCCGACGACGGCTGCCTGCGCCTGGCCGAGTGGCACCTGGAGGCCCACGAGACGCCGCCACGGGCCCTGCTGGACCGGGCGATCGAGCAGAGCCTGCGCGACCCGGCGCTGCCGAGCGCCGTACGGCTGACCCGGGCGGCGTGGCGCCACTACCCCGGCACGGACACCGCCGAACTGCACGCACGGGCGCTCACCGCCAGTGCCGACTTCCCCCGGCTGGCAGCGTTCATCACCACGGTGCGCGCCTGCGGTCCCAGGTACGCCCGTGCACTGGAGCGGGCCGAGGCACACAGCATGCTGCTCCAGGCACGGTACGAGGAGCTGGACCGGTTACTGCCACGGCTGCCGGCCGGCGAACAGGCGTACTTCCGGATGACCTCCCGGTATTTCCAGGGCGGCTTCGGCGACGCCTGCGCGCTGGCGGGGGCCCTGCGCCGGAACGGACCGGCGGAACACGCGCTGGAAGCGGGCCTGATCATGATGGGCTCGCTGTGCCACATGGGCCGGCCCGAGCAGGCGCTGGCCCTGTACGCCACGCTCCGCGCCGAGTTGGACCGCGCACCGGGAGGGCCCACGAAGTTCCATGCCGACTCCCTGGAGGAACTGCACGCCTCCGCGCTCCACTACTGCGGCCGCTTCGACGAGGCGGAGCGGATCCACTGGCGGGAGTACGCCCAGGCCGTGCAGGGCCACCACGTCCGCGTCGACGCGCAGCGTGGTCTGGCCCTGGGGCATCTGCTGCACGACCGGGGCACCGTCGAGGCCGCACTGAAGTACTTCACGTTCACCTCCAGTTACCGCGTGGGGTGGCGGCAGTGGCAGGTCAAGGCCGGTATCCACGCGGCGCTCGCGGTCAGCTGCCTGCCGGCGGACCGGCGGCCGGACGACCCGCTGCCCGACGGGCTGACGGCAGGGGATGCCGGACACTGCGCGATGTTCCTTGCGGTGGTGCAGGCCCGGCGCCACCACGAGAGGGGTGACACCGGCGTGGCCGAGCGGGTGCTGCACGACGCGGTGGCGGGGGCGCTGGCGGACGGGGCGCACGCCGACGCCGCCATCGGGCTGCACGAGTGTGCCCGGCTGTCCCTGCCGGTCCCGGAGCGGGCGCCCGCCGATCTGCATCTCGAGGGCGCGTTCCTGCGGGCACGGTGGGCGTACGCGGAGGCGTACCGGTCGGGCGAGCCCAAGCTCATGGGGCGGGTGGCGCGCGCCTTCGCGGACATGGGGGCCGGCCTGTTTGCGGCCGAGGCGTACGCCGAACTCGCGCGCTTCCACCAGCGTGCCGGGGGCACCAAGGCGGCCACCGCCGCCACGGCCAGGGCCCGGGAACTGCTGCGCGGCTGCGGCCCGGTGGACACCCCGCCCCTGCGCTTCCTCGGTCACTCCGCGCTCCTGTCGGACCGGGAGAGGCTGATCGCCGGCCTCGCGGCGGGCGGTCTGTCGGACAAGGAGGTGGCCGAGCGGCTGAGCCTGTCGGTGCGCACCGTCAACAACCATCTGTACCGGGTCTACCGGAAGGTGGGTGCCGCGAACCGCCGGGATCTACGGACGCTGATGACACGGCGCAGCGGCGTATGAGGCCACACGGCCCCGGTGCTCCGTCCTGCCCATGACGGGCCGGGCGGGGCGTCGGATGTACGGGTGACGAGCCGGGCGGCGGCGTCGGGCGTACGGGTGGCGGGCGGGGCGGACCCGCCCGCTGCCGGGCGTGGTCTCAGCGGCGGCGGCGTCGCGCCGGCGGCTTGTCCCCCTGGGCACGCATGAGCGCTTCGGTGTCCGTCATGTAGGCCTCGACGGCCCCGCGGGCGGCGTCCTCGTCCCCCGCGGCCACGGCCTCCGCCACCGGATGGAGGCGGTCCGCGGCGGCTGCGGCGTCCTGGAACGGCTGGGCGAGCGCCTGTCGCACCGGAAGATAGCCGCCGAGCAGGGTGTTCGTCATGAGCAGATAGACGCGGTTGCCGGTGGCGCGGGCCAGGGTGCGGTGGAACTCGGCGTCGGCGAGCTGCACTTGGTCGCTGTCGCTGCCCGTGCGCACCGCGGTGACCTGCTGCCGCAGCGCCGCGACGTCCGTCGGGCCGGCCCGACGCGCGGCCAGGGCCCCGATCAATGCGCCCACTTGGCGGCGCACTTCGAAGATCTCGCCCAGCCAGGCGTCGTCGCGCAGCACCAGGACCGGCAGCAGCTCGGCCGTGCCCAGCCGCCAGAAGTCCCGCACCCGGGTACCGACGCCGTGCCGGGTCTCGACCAGCCCGGACTGCATCAGGCGGACGAACGCGTGCTTGAGGGTGGTGCGGTTGACCCCGTAGGAAGCGGCGAGTTCCCGCTCGGGCGGCAGCAGTGCGCCCACCGGGTGCCGCCCATCGATGATCGCGTCGCGCAGCCGACGCTCCAAGGCGTCGACCGTCGTGTCACGGGTGATCGGTTCCTCCACCGGCGCCCTCACCACTCTCCCCCACTAGCGCCGCCCGAGCGGCCGTCCGCCCGTGCCGTGCGCGCACCACCGTACAAGGCCGCCTCCCGGGCCCGTCAGGTGGCCGCGTCGTCCCCGCGTCGTCCGCCCCGGCCGTGCAGACGCGTTGACGGACGGCGGGCAGGTGGGTGACGCTACGTCCGTCCGGTCCATTGGCTCAGCCACTGGTCCTCTTTCGGTGACGGCGATTCGGTGACGGCGAGCCGCAGGGTGTCACCGGCTGGTCGCCGTACGGCGTCACGGCACCGCCGACGTGCAGGAAGCGCCTCAAGACGTGCAGGAAGCACCCCGATGAAGACCACGAGTCCGGCCGGCCGGTCCCGGCCCGAGCGCCCCTGGCCCCTGCTCGGCCGCGACGCGGAGCTGGACGAGGCGGCCCGCGCGCTGTGCGACCCACGCAGCAACGGTGTGCTGGTGGCCGGAGCGTGCGGCACCGGCCGCAGCAGACTGGCGTACGAGTGCGCGCAGTTGGCCCGCCGCCGAGGTCATCCGGAGTTGCGCGTCACGGCCACACCCACGGCCCGCTCGGTGCCCTTCGGCGCCCTGGCCCACCTGCTGCGGCCCGGCTCCGGCGGAGCCCCGCCCACGCTGCGCGACACCGGACCGGCCTCGGGGCGGCGGCCCGTGCTGCTCCTGGACGATGCCCACCACCTGGACGGGGCGTCAGCCGGGCTGCTCGCCTCCTGGCTGCGCACCGGCCGGGTGGCCCTGGTCGCCACCACCGACGCCACGCACCCTCCCGTATGGCCGGACCCTGCGCTGCACCGCGTCCATCTGCGGCCCCTGCCCCAGGCGGTGGTGACCGATCTGGTCGAACGGGTGCTGGGCGGGGCCGTCGAGCGCAGAGCGGTGCGCATGCTGCACCGGGCCAGCGGCGGACGGCCGCGGGACCTGCGGGAACTGGTGGACGGCGCGGTGCGGCACCGGACGCTGGTGGCGGAGGGCGGCCTGTGGCGCCTGGTGGGCCCGCTCTCGGCGACCCCGCGGCTGCGGGCACTGATCGAGACCCGGCTGCGGCACCTCGACCCGCAACACCTCGGCCTCCTCGAACGGTTGGCGGTGTGCGGGCGCCTCCCCCTGGACCCGCCGCACCGGGCCTCCGCGGACCTCCTGGCGGACGACGGCTGGGTACGTCTCGTCGAGGAGGGGCCGTACACCTGCGCCGAACTCGCCGGGCCGCTGTACGGGGACGTGCTGCGCGCGGCCCTGCCGGTGCAGCGGACCCGCCGGATCCTGCGGGACCAGACCGCCCGGTCGCGGGATCGGGACACCGGCCCTGCCGGGCTGCTGAGGTCGGTGCGCTGGCGACTCGACGCGGCCGACGGCGTCGGCCCGGACGAGCTGGAGCACGCCCTCGTGCTGGCCCGCCGGACCCACGACCACGCCCTCGCGCTGCGGCTGGCACGGCAGTTGGCGCGGATCCGTCCCCGTCCCCGTTCGCTGCTGCTGCTCGCCGAGGAGCTGTACGAACACGGGCACCCGCGGGAGGCGGAACGGGCGGTGCGGCGGGCGCTGCGCGAGTCCACCCGGGACGACGAGCGCTTGGCGGCCGTGGTGCTGCATGCTCAGAGCCTGGCGTTCGGTCTGCTGCGGGTGGACGAGGCGTTCACGGTCAATGCGGCGGCCCGGCGCGCGTTCGCCGGCCACCCGGACGAGGCGGTACTGGGGGCGAACGAGACCGCGCTGTGGAGCCTGGTGGGGGATGTGCGGCGGGCGGAACAGACCTGGCGGACGGTCGCGCCGGAACCGGGCTCACGGGCCGACGTGATAGCGGCGGTGCCACGCGTGTACTGCCTGACCGAATCGGGCCGCACCGGCGAGGCGGTACGGGCCGCCCGGCTGTCGCGGGCCGGCCGCCGGCCGTGCACCGCCGTGGACGCCATGGCGCATCCGGCGCTGCTGGTGGGCGCCGAAGCCCGCGCGCTGGCCGAGTCCGGGTCACTGGCGGCGGCCGAGGATCTGGCGCGGCAGGGGTACGACCTGGCGATGGACTCACACGCCGGCAGCGCCCAGACGTGGCTGGCGGAGTACCTGGGCTGGATCTGCTACCTGCGCGGCCGGTTGCCCGAGTCGCGCGTCTGGTACGGCAGCATGCTGGCGCACGCCCGTGAGGTGGGACTGCGTTCCGGGGAGTGGGCGGGGCTGTGCGGGCAGGCACTGACCGCGGCGGTGGGCGGCGACGCCGAGCGCGCCGAGCAGTGGTGGGAGGAGGCCGGGTCCCTGCGGCCCGGCCGCTGGTGGCGTCCGGAGGCGGCGCTGGTCAGCGCCTGGATGGCGGCGGCGGCCGGGCAGTTGGGGCGGGCCCGCGGGCTGGCGCTGGAGGCCGCCGGGGCGGCCGGCCGGCGCGGTCTGCTGACCGCGCAGTCGCACCTGTTGTGCGACGCGGCACGGCTGGGCGCGGCGGCGCAGGCCGAGCAGCCGCTGCGGGCACTGGCTGCCGGGTCCGACAGCGCCCTGGTGGCCGCCCGCGCCGACTTGGTGCGCGCGCTGGCCGCCGGCCGGGCCGACCTGCTGGAGCGGTGCGCCGGACGTCTGGCTTCCCTGGGGGCGGCGCTCCTCGCGGCGGAGGCCTGGAACGCGGCCGCCACCGCGTACCTCCGCGCGGGTGCCGACGCCTTTGCGCAGGGTGCCCGGGAGCGCGCCTTGACGCTCATGGGACCGGCCCCGAGTGCCCGCACCCCGGGGCTGGTGCCGCCGTCCGTACGCTCCCGGCTGACCGCACGCGAACTGGAGGTGGCACTGGCGGCGGCGAGCGGCCTCAGCAGCAAGGAGATCGCCGCCCGCTTGACCTTGGCGGCCCGCACGGTCGGCAACCATCTACAGCGGATCTACACCAAGTTGGAGGTCTCTGACCGCGCGGCACTGGGCGGGGTGATCCATGGTTGCGTCGTGGGGCCCGTCGTCAGGCCCGTCGCGAGGTGAACCGCGAGGTGAACTGCGGGCGGCGGTGCGAACGGGCCGGAGGTAACGGGCCCGTGGGTCGGTGGGGGGACGGGACGCCCGGGCCCGGAGCCCCGTCGTCGCAGCCCGGGGCCCGGTCGTCGTTGCGGGAGCCTGGTCGTCGCGCCCCGGGGCGGCGTTCGGCGGCCGCCGGAGGGGAGGTACGGGCAGCGGCCCGGCAGGCGCAGTGACTGCCACAATCCCCACAACCACCGCAGTCACTACAACTACCTCACCATGCGGGCGAGTTCGCCGCGCGAGGTGACGCCGAGCTTGGCGTAGGCCCGCTGAAGATGGTTGTCGACGGTACGGACCGAGAGCACCAGACGGGCCGCGATCTCCTGGCTGGTCAGTCCGTCCGCCGCGAGCCGCGCGACGTGCTGCTCGCGCCCCGTGAGCGGCCGTACCTCGGCACCACGTACCCGAGGAGCGGTGAGACGGTCTGCGCCGCAGCGGTCCAGCAGCCGACGGGCCAGTACGGCGGCGGCCGCGGCGGTCCGCGGGTCACCAGCCCGCTCGGCGGCGGCAGATGCCCCGGTGGCGGCTTCGGCTCCCATCATGTCCGCGCCCAGTTCCTCGCACCGCTGCGCCACGTCGCGCAGCCGCCGGTGGTCGTCGACGGCGAGTGCCGCGGCGAACCGTGCCCTGAGGCCGGCGAGGGGGCTGTCGCCGTCCGCGGCCAGTTCCGCCAGTCTGCCGCCGACCTCGACGGCGGCGCCGAGCCGCGCGGCGTCGGCCAGGAGCCAGCTCTCGTAAGAGGACATACCCGCCGCACGGGCCTGCCCGGCCGCTTCGGCGAGCACCTGTTGCGCCTCCTCGGTCGCGCCGTCCGCCGCCGTCTGCCAAGCGGTGGCGAGCTGCCGCATCAGCCGGGCGGCGTGCTGGCGCTCCCCCTCCGGGCACCAGGCCGTCTCCAGCGCGGTGCGCGCCCGGTCGGCGCGGCCCGTCTGGGCGAGCACCACGGCCAGTCCGGCGCCCGCGAAGGCCGTTGCCCGCCGCGCCTGTTGGCCACACGCCAGACTCAGCGCCTCGGTGAACCAGTCGTGGGCCGGCCCGAGGTGCCCGGCGATCAGTTCACAGCGGCCCAGGTGCGCGGCGAGCCAGATCTGCGGTGCCGGCGCCCGGGCTCCGACCGCCCGGGAGAACGCGGCCCGGCCCACCTCGCGCGCCTCCTGTGTGCGCCCGGCATCGGTCAGCGCCGCGACGCGGTAGATCGCGGGCCCGCTGCCGTGCGAGGAGGGTCTGCCGTGCCGACCCTCGCTCTCGGCGGCGGTCAACTCCTCGTGGACCACGCGCGCCAGCTCCACGGCCTGGCCGCTGCGGCCCGTATAGGACAGCGCGAGGGAACGCTGCAACTGTGCCCACATCCGAAGCCGCGGGACGGCGATCTTCTCCGCGTCGGCGAGCAGTCGCAGGGCATCGGGCACCCGTCCGCTGTACAGCAGGTAAGCCGCCTCATTGACCCGCAGCACCCGCCTGCCGCTCTCGTCCAGCCGGGCGGCGGCCCGGGTGTTGACCTCCAGGGTGCGGGCGGTGTCCCCGAGTCCCCAGTACAGGTTCTGGGTGCGCTCCATGGTGACCGTCAGCAGGTCCTCGTCCCGCTCCGCCAGGCGTTCCGCGGTGCGCAGGCACTCCTCGGCGGCTGCCCAGCGGCCGGTGTGGTGGTGGGCCTCGCCACGCAGCAGCCAGACCTCCAAGGTGGCCTCCCGCGCCGGGACCGTGGCGAGCAGACCGACGACCGTCGGGTAGTCGCATACGTGCCGTGCCATCCGGGCCGCGGGAAGCAGTGTGTCGAGGCCGACCGGCAGCCCGGCCGCCAGGCGCCAGGACGCCAGGCGCAACGCGTCCTCACGCCGCCGGGCGCCCAGTGCGGTGAGGTGAGCGGCCTGCTCCCGGTAGAGGGCACGGCGACGCGCGGCGGGGATGCCGCGGCGCAGCACCTGGCCGTACAGGGGGTGGTCCAGCACGCACACGGTGCGTCGTCCGTCCATGCGGACGCGTACCAGTCCCTGCTCCTCCAGCGTCTCGATGTCGTCGGTGTCGCCGGCCCCGTACTGAAGGGCGTCCAGGGGCAACGGCTCGCACAGGGCGAGGCGTTCGAGCAACCGGTGCTGGCTTCCGCTGCGGCTTTCCAGCCGGCTCCGGACGATCCCGGTCAGACGGCGGGTCCCGGCCGGCCGTCCGGTCAGCCGCCACAGCCCGTCCTCGCACCCGAGGACACCCGAGTCGAGGGCACCGACGACCAGTTCGCGCAGCACCAGCGCATTGCCGCGCGAGTCCTGGGTCAGCGTGCTCAACGCGGCGTGCTCCACCGGCCCGCCGAGGAAGCCGCGGACGAGAGCGGCGACCTCCCCCTCGCCGAACCCGCCGAGATCCATGCGTCTGGTGCTGTCCTCGTGCTCGAAGGACTCCACCACGTCCGAGGGCGGTGCCGGGGTACGCACCGTGCCGACCAGGAAGACCGCGCCCGTCCGGGCCAGGTGACCGAGCAGCACCGCGGAGGCGTTGTCCAGCAGCGGGAGATCGTCGACCAGCACCACGCCGCGCCGGGACCGCCCGTCCGAGCCGTGCGGGGTGAAGGCCTTCGCCGCGGCATGGAAGGTGAGGACGGGGTCGTGCACGGGCGCGTCCGGCGGCAGCAGATGCCCGAGGGCGCCGAGCGGCAGTGCGGCGTCCGCCGTGGTGGCGACCACCCGTTCGGTGCGATAGCCCTGCCGTTCCGCGTGGCGCAGGCACTCCTCCGCGAGCCGGCTCTTGCCCACGCCGGCCGGACCGTGCACCAGCAGGGCGGACACCGTACCGCCACCGAGGTACGTCTCGAACGCGGCCAACTCCTCGGACCGTCCCGCGAACGGCCACCGGTGACGCCGGCCGACACCCGCTGTGGACGCCCCCTCGTGACCGTTGGCCCCGTGGCCGTTGGCCTCGTGGAAGTCGGCCTCGTGGAAGTCGGCCTCGTGATCGTCGACCTCGTGGCCGTCCGGTGCCGAAGATGACCGGGCGGACGTCACACGATGCTCCCTCCCTGTCGTACCGCTGTCCCTGACCCCCGGACGTGACGACGGACGCCAGGCCCCGGCCCTCCCTCTCCCAGCATGATGCCTGCCGGCCGTCGGCGTATGAGCAGCCATTGCTCATACGGTGCCGACGCCGCCCGCCCACGGCCGCAGGCCGGGCCGGGGCCCTACCCGGTTGCCGGCGGCGTTCGTAGGGCACCGGCGGCGAGAGCGTTCGCATAGGGTCGCGGCATGGACTTGACCGGGAGGGTCTGGGGCGCCACCGGCCCGGAGCAGGAAGCACGCTATCCGTGTGATCACCTTGTGGAGGCCCCGTCCGAGGGGTGGATCCGGGCCGTGGACGTGTCGGCACCGGCCGGCCTCACCTTCCGTTGGCTACGGCAGCTGACCATCGCCCCGTACAGCTACGACTGGATCGACTTCCGCGGACACAAGAGCCCGCAGCAGCTCGTCCAGGGACTACCGGATCTGGCCCCGGGACAGCCGTTCCTCGTGTTCGAGATCGCGGACTTCGACACGGACAGGCACATCACCGGTGTCCTCCCGCCCCGGCTCGCCGAGCGGCACGGACAGATGGCGGTGAGCTACACCCTGCGCCCGCACGAGGGCGGCTGCCGTCTGGTGGTCAAGGTCGTTGCCGGGGTCAAGGGGTCACTCGCCCACAGGCTGCGCCGCAGACTTCTCGCCTGGGGCGATCTCGTCATGATGCGCAAGCAGTTGCTGACCCTCAAGAGGCTGGCCGAACGGGATGCCGACGGCTAGGCGACGCGCGGATCGTGACAGGTCGGTCGCCCGAGCTGGGGGCCGGGGCGTGACTTTCGGACCGCGCCGGGCCAGTAGCTCAGTGCGGCGGAGCGAGCGTCAAACCAGTCGTACCGTTCTGCCCGGCGTGGCACCATCGCCGGCATGCCCGGATCCATGACACCCGATCAGCTTGCCGCCCGACCTCTCGTGCGCTCGACGCGGCCGTCGCCGCGGGCCGCGGTCCCGGGCTCACGGTGACCGACGCGACGGTGCTCCATGACGTGTTCTCCGTGGTCGTGCACCTCGCTCCGTCACCCGTGGTGGTCCGGGTGCCCACCGTCCTGCCGTCGTACGCCGACCTCGACATCCAGGCGGCGCGACAGCGGGTGGAGCTGGACGCCGGGGTTCCATAACGCCCGTCCCGGCTCATGGGACGCGGCCACCATGGCCGACCGCTCCTCGCGGACCGGCGGGCGTCTCATGATCTGCGTGCTGCCCGTGCGACGTCTCGGGCTGCCGTATCCACGCGGCCAGTAGCCGAAGCGCCTCTTCGGAGCTGGAGCCTGCCTCGGCGGTGTAGACACTCAGCCGCTGGTCCGGGTCGGCGGGCAGGGTGAGGGACTCGTAATTGAGGGTGAGCGGGCCGACGACCGGGTGGTGGAAGTGTTTGCTGCCATGCGTGTGCCGATACACGTTCTGGTCGGCCCACCAGCGGCGGAAGTCCTCATCAGTGATCGAGAGTTCGCCGACGAGTTCGGCCAGCAGTGGATCGTGGGGATGGCGTCCGGCGTCGCGCCGGAGCGAGGCGACGATGTCCTGCGCGTGGGTGTCCCAGTGGGCATACAGCGAGCGGGCCGTCTCGTCGCAGAACATGAACCGCACCAGGTTCCGCTCGCGGGGCGGCAGCGCGTCGAAGTCGGTGAGCAGCGCACGTGCCATCTGGTTGGACGCAAGTACGTCCAGTCGCCGCCCCAGCACAAGGGCGGGGGTGTGCTCGAGGATCCGGAGCAGGTCGCGCAGCCCCGGGCGGACCGGCTGCGGACGCGTCGCCGTGCGGCGGGGCCTGCCTGCGGCGGGCTTGGCGAGCTGGAACAGATGGGTGCGTTCGACGGGATCGAGGCGTAGCGCGCGGGAGATGGCGTCCAGCACGGACTCGGAGACGTTCAGTCGGCGTCCGCGTTCCAGGCGTACGTAGTAGTCGACGCTCACGCCCGCCAGTTGCGCGACCTCTTCGCGGCGCAGTCCTGGCACTCGCCGAGAGCCGCCGTCGTCGGACAGGCCCGCCTGGCGCGGGGTGATCCGTGCCCGCCGGGAGCGGAGGAACTCACCGAGAGCTGTGTTGCGGTCCATGCCGTTCACGATAGGGCCCGAGAGCGCCCCGACGGCCCGCGAAAGGGGGACTGGCAGTCCCCCGGTCCGGCTGTCCCCGGGGCGAAGCAGGCTCCCCGGAAGCCGATCAGCAGCCGATTCCGGTGCTGAAGTGGAACGTGTCGAGAGCGACCGGGGCCCAACACCGCCCCGGTCGGCTTCTGTTCACATCGCAACGTAAGGAACTCCTGTGCCGGACACCAAGACATTCCTGATCACCGGCGTCAGCACCGGCCTGGGCCGCGCACTCGCGCGCGCGGCGTCGGCCGCGGGCCACCGGGTGGTGGGCACGGTGCGCACGCCCGCCGACGCACGGGCCTTTGAGGCGCTCGCCGGCGACACGCACGCCCGCATCCTGGACGTGACCGACCATGACGCGGTGGACACGGTCGTGGACGAGACCGAGCGCGACCTGGGCCCGGTCGACGTACTCGTCGCCAACGCCGGGTACGGCCATGACGGCCTCTTCGAGGAGTCGTCGATGGATGACCTTCGCCGTCAGTTCGAGGTGAACGTCTACGGAACCGTGGCCGTGATCAAGGCCGTGCTGCCGCACATGCGGGAGCGCCGTTCAGGCCACATCATCGCCGTCACCTCGATGGGCGGGCTGATCACCATGCCCGGCCTCAGCTTCTACCACGGCAGCAAGTTCGCGGTGGAGGGCATCCTCGAAACGCTCGGCAAGGAGGTCGCAGATTTCGGCATCCATGTCACCGCCGTCGAGCCGGGCAGTTTCCGGACCGACTGGTCGGGCCGCTCGATGATCCGCGCACCCCGTGTGATCGCCGACTACGACGAGCTGTTCGAGCCGCTGCGCGCCCGGCGCATCCACGGCAGCGGGCGCCAGCCGGGCGATCCGGACAAGGCCGCGGCCGCGGTGCTGCGCATCGTGGCGGCCGACCAGCCGCCGACGCGCCTGCTGCTCGGCACCGACGCGCTTCAGCTCGTCCAGGCCGGACGCGACGCCTTCGAGCGCGACATGCTGGCATGGGCCGAGCTGTCGGCCTCCACCGACTTCGACGACGTCAGCCGGTCCGCCTGACGTCACTCACTGCCGGGCTCCCGGCGCGGGGCCTCGACGGCGGCCGTCATCACCGAGCCGGACCGCTCTTGGACCACCACAGCCGGACCTGGTCGTAGCCGTTCACGCCACCCAGCGCCTCCTGGGGGCAACCGGGTGGAGGTGAAAACTCAAGTCAGGACCTGTCTTCAAAGTCGTTGTGCCGGTGAGCTGTTCAGGTGCGTCGGCGCACTTGCGGACTGCCGAGTCGGGCGGTGCTGTGGAGGCGGCGGTCGCCCGCTTTCCGGCGGGCCGAAGGTACTGCTCAGCGCAGTACGGCTGCCAGCAAGTCGGTCCCCAGCGCTGTCAGATCGGGCAGGTGGAGGGTGTGGCGGACGTAGCGTCCGTGCCGCCGGGCCGTGAGGAGGCCCGCGCGGCGCAGGACGGCGAGGTGGCGGGAGACCTCCGGGAGGGAGAGTTCCCAGGCGTGCGCCAGCTCACCGGTGGTGTGCGGGCCGCGGGCCAGGGTGCGCAGCAGCCGCAGTCGTACGGGATGTGCGAGTGCCTCCAGCCGTAGGGTGACCGTTTCCAGCGATACCGGCTCCGATGGGCTGGGCTCGGCCACGGGGTACTGCACCACCGGCTGCCACCCGGGCGCGTGGACCACCACCAGGTGCGGGCTGCCGAAGACACTGGGGATGAAGGTGACCCCGGTGCCGTGGGCGGCGGTCGCCTTGTCCTGAAGCTTGTCCACGATGATGCAGCCGCCGTCCGGTGCCAGGGTGACCGCGCCGGAGACCGAGGCGAGTGCCGCCCCGAGGCCCTGGCGCTTCAGCAGGTCGTTCTTCAGGCGCAGGTCGGTGGCGAGCTGCACGGCGGCGCCCGTCCAGGCGGCGTCGAAGAAGGCCTCGGCGCACTGTTCGAGGGTGTGGCGCACCCGTGCCCGCACGGCGGCCGGGTCCGCGAGCAGCCGTTCCGCGAAGGCTTCTTGCCGCACGCCGCGGGCCTGGGCCAGGTCCAGGGCCCGCTCGCGCGCAGTCGTGTCGGTGAGCGGCGAGGGCGCGACGAGGTGGGCCCGGTTGCCGCCGCACGTGGTGACGAGCGCGGCGGTCACATACGTTGCGTCGTCGATCCGGTCCACGTCGTCCAACTCCTCGGCGAGGGTCGGCCGAGGCCGGGCGGGGAGCAGGAAGTCGGCCTGCGAGGAGCGCCAGAGGAACTCCGCCTCCCGCAACCGCTCGGCCAGCTCCGGCCGCAGCCCGGCCCGGACATCGCCGGCCCAGCCGGCGCGCTGCGGATGATGCCCGGGTTCGGCCAGTACGTGCAGCATCGCGGTCAGCTCGGCCAGCGGGGAGGCGGCGAACCGCAGTCGCTCGGACGGCAGGCCGCTGATGTCGATCCTCAACGTCACCCCCTCATCATCACCGACCGGATGTCCGACACGGTCCCGCCGAGGACGAGGGCACGACGACGGCAAGGTCACGCCGACGACGAGATCAGGTCGACGACGAGGTCACGTCGCTTGACGGTGTCCGTCAAGCGACGTGGCCGGGCCGGCGGCCGACCGCACCGTTGGCGCCATGGCAACCACCACCAAGATCCGGCCCCGCGCCCTCGTCCGTGCCTCCGGAGGCCCCCGCTATGCCGTCGCCCTGGCCGTGGACGCGCTCGGCACCGGTCTGCTGCGGCCCTTTCTGCTGCTGTACGGGGTGACGGTGCTGAGGCTGTCCGCGCCGGCCACCGGCATCGCCATGACGGTCGGCATCGTCGTGGGTCTGGTGTGCATGCCCGCGGTGGGCCGATGGCTGGACCGGGGCGCCCGCAGCACGGTCGTGGCGGCGTCGATGCTGGTGCGGGCGCTGGGCGTGGCGCTGCTGCTGGCCACCCCGGCGGGGCACGTCTGGCTGTTCGCGACGGCGGCGCTCTTCCTCGGCATCGGCAACCAGGCATGGCCGGCCGCCCACGCGGCTCTCGTGGCCACGGTCGCCCACGGCCGGGAACGCGACGCCGCTCTCGCGGGAGGCCGCGCCCTGCGCAATGCCGCCCTGGGCGCGGGCGCGCTCCTCGCCACCGCATGCCTGGCGGGCGGTACCACCGCCTTGCAGGCGCTGGCAGCCGTCACCGGGCTCGCCTATCTCGCTGCGGCGGCCTTGGCGTGGTCGGTGCACCTGCGTGCGCATCCGGCCGCCGCCCCGGCCGAGGACACGGCCGACGGGCCCGCACCACGGATGCGCGCGCTGCTGGCCGCCAACGTGGTCTACGTCTTCTGTCTCAACGTCCCCGAAATCGCGCTCCCGCTGGTCCTGGTGACACAGTTGCACGCATCCCCGGTGTGGTCGGCAGCCATCTTCGTGGCCAACACGGTGCTGGTGGTCACCCTCCAGGTTCCGGTCACCGTCCTGATGTCCCGCTTCCCCCGGCGGACCGTGCTGGCTCTGGCCGGCGTGGTACTCGCCGCGTCCTACCTCGGCTTCCTCGCGGCCACCTCGCTGGGACACGGCTGGGGTGCCCCGGCCGTCGCCACGGTGTCCGTGGTCTGCACCATCGGCGAGATCATTTATGCCGGCAGCGCCACCGCGCTCGTCACCGCCCTCGCCCCGGCCCATGTCCTGGGACGCGCCCTCGCCCGCTTCGAGCTCTCCACGGGCTTCGGCCTCGCCGTCTCCCCGGCGGCCATCACCGCTCTCGCACCTCACGGCCCGGCCGCCCTCTGGGGCAGCCTCGCCGCCGCGACGCTCCTCTCCGCCTCCGCCGTTGCCACGGAGAAGGATCAGGGAACGCGGCTCGGCGGTTGCCAATCGGGCATACGCCGCGCGGGCATACGCCGCGCGGGCTGACGGGCTTCCCCCGTTTCAGCCCGACACCATCGGCGGCGGACCGGCCTGGGAGTCCTCTCCTTCGTATGCCGCCAGCGCGGCCTGGCGGCTCTCCAGTACCTCGCCGAGGTCCTCGGGGGCCACCCGGTCCTGCGCCAGCTTCATCCGGGCCTTGGCCTCCACGAAGGCCCATGCCTGCCGGGCGCGCTTGTTGGCCAGACGCCTGCTGTCACCCCGGAGGAAGGCGGCCCCGGCGGCGAACCCGGCAGCGATCAGGGCCACCAGCGCCGCGGGCACACGTGCGTCCACCGATGCCAGCCCCGCCGCTCCGGATACACCGGCGAGGAGGGCCGCGGGGAAGCCCAGGGCGATATCGACCTTGACCCAGAATTCCGCTCTGCGGTGCGCAAGGTCCTTCTGTCGCGTCGCTTCGTCACATAACCGCTCGACCTCGGCGCGCGGCCGGCGCGAGGGCTCGTTCCGGGAGAGTGACACGGTTCCGGGAGAGGTACTGGCCATGCCTGGATTCCAACACAGGGGAAATGCAAGGGACTTGTGCGGACGTGCACAGTCTTACGGGGCCTCCGTGGTGGGCTCCGGACAGATCGGCCGGCGCGGGGCGGCCCGAAGAGGGGCGTCCCTCCCCCGGCGCCGGGAGGCCCGCCCCGCCGTACCGGATGCTCCCTCCGTACAGACGATTACTGTGGGGGGATCCGCCGGCGTGGAACCGGCGGACGGGCGGCCCGCTTCTCGCGCGTCGCCCTGGAGCCCGACGAAAGGTGCGGACATGACAAGCGTGCACGGCGCCCCCCTGGACCTCCCCACCCCGGACGGTGTCGCCGACGCCTATCTCGCCCACCCCGACGACGGCGAGCCGCACCCCGGCGTCCTGCTGTACATGGACGCCTTCGGGCTGCGCCCCGCGCTGGAGGAGATGGCCAGGCGCCTGGCCGGGCACGGCTACACGGTGCTGGTGCCCAACGTCTTCTACCGCTCCGGGCGCGCCCCGGTGGTGGACCTGCCCGATTTCATCGACCCCTCCCAGCGGCCGGAGATCTTCGAGCAGCTCGCCCCGGTCATGCGGTCCCTCACCCCCGCCCCGGCCATGCGGGACGCCGGCGCCTACCTCGACTGGCTGGCCGCCTCGCCCCTGGTCACCGACGGCCCGGTGGGCACCACCGGCTACTGCATGGGCGGTGTCCTCGCCCTCCGCACCGCCGCCGCCCACCCCGACCGCATCGCCGCCGCGGCCTCCTTCCACGCCGGCCGCCTGGTCACCGACGACGAGGACAGCCCGCACCGGCTGGCCGGCCGTATCAAGGCGGAGCTGTACTTCGGGCACGCCGACCAGGACGGTTCGATGCCGGCCGACCAGATCAAGCGCCTGGAGCAGACCCTGGACGCCGAAGGCGTGTCCTACCGCAGCGAGCTGTACGAGGGCGCCCACCACGGCTACACCCAGAGCGACACCGCCGCCTACAACGCCGAGGCGGCCGAGCGTCATTGGCGCAATCTGCTGGAGCTCTTCGGGCGCCGCCTCTGACACCACGGGCGGGACCACCGGGGAGACGCCGTTCCGCCCGGGGGCCGTGCCCGCGATGCCCCGCCGACCCGCTCGCACGTTTGCCGCGGGTCGGCGGGGCATCGCCGTTGAAGGACCCGTCGACGGAGTGGGCGCGAGGGCTCCCGCGTCGGCAATCGCACCGAAGTGACCTGCACCCGGGCGGAGTTGGTGGTCGTCGTGGTCTGTGGAGCGGCCCACCCGACAGGAGACCGACGGAGGCTCGGCACAGGTCCCACTCCCCCGCTCGGCGCGCGCTCCCCTGACGCTCGGGGTGACGGCTGACCGGATCGTCCCGTCGGCCGGCTCGCGGGGCCGGTGCCGACCGCTCACTGCGTGCTGCCGTCCACCGTGGTGGGCCCGTGGTCACCGGTGCGGGTGACCCTGTGCCCCGGTTGGCGCCGGTGCTTTGCGGGGTGGCCGATTCGATGCTGGGCTGGTGTCACAAGCCGTGCACCGGCTGGCTTTGGTGTGCCCTTGTGTCCTTTCCGCATCACCTTCCGCATCACTTTCCGCCTCATATGCCGCCTCAGCGTGCCGGGAGCCGCATCCGCCTGCGCGCGCAGCTCCCCGACGCTCGCGAAGCTCCAGCAAAGGAGAGAAGTGACCACTACCTCCATGCGCCCGACGGCCGCCCCGGACATCGAGCAATTGCCGGAACCGCCACTGCGCAGATCCACGGAAATCCAGGGCAACATCCTGGCCGCTTTCAACAAGGACTACATGACGTTCCGCTACGTGCGCTTCCCCGACGACAAAGGCGCGGGGGGACGCGGCTGGCTGTCCGTCATGCTGAACACGGTCTCGGTGACCGAGGCGGTCGAGGACTTCAATGAGGAGTTCTCCCTTTCCCGCCGGGCCTACGGGCAGGATCCGTCCCTCACCGCCACCTGGGTGGGGGTGTCCTTAACTTTCCAGGGTCTGCTTCAGGTCGCCCGCGAGCCCGAAAAGGTGAAACAGGATCTGACCCACTTCGGTTCGTTCGTGAAGGGCGCGGACGGCATGGCGGCCAGCCTCGGGGACGAGGGGACGAGCGGCCCCGAGAACTGGCTTTTCGGCTCGGACCGCACCGACGTACACGCCGTACTGCTCGTCGCCGCGGACACCGAGGAGGCGCTCGACGAAAAGCTCAAGAACATCACCGCGGCGGATTCGGCGCACGGTGTGGTGCTGGTCCATCAGGATGACGGCCGTACCCTGACGGGCGACCTGCGCGGGCACGAGCACTTCGGGTACAAGGACGGCATCTCCCAGCCGGGAGTCAAGGACTTCCACCGCGAGGACCGGGACAACCCCGGATTCCGCGAGAACCGCGCGGGGGCCGTCATGGTCGAGCCCGGTGAATTCGTCTTCGGTCACAAGAGTGAGAGCGGAAACCCGCCCGAGGGACCCAAGTGGCTGGACAACGGTTCTCTTCAGGTGGTGCGCCGGCTGCGGCAGGACGTCTCCGCCTGGAATGACGCAGTGGTACGCGAGGCGGGCAAGTTCCGGCCGAGCGGCATCTCCCCCGAGCTGCTGGGCGCGTGTCTGGTCGGTCGGATGAAAGACGGCACGCCGCTCGCGCAGGGCGAAAACCCGGTGACCGGGGTCGGTCCCGGGCGCAATGACTTCACCTACGAGAACGACGGGCAGGGGAAACTGACCCCGTGCGCCGCGCACATCCGCAGAACGACTCCCCGCCGCTTCGAGCCCACCCAGCGTCACCGCATCATGCGCCGCGGCATTCCGTACGGTCCCGCGTACACCCGGGGCAATGACGACACGGACCGCGGCCTGATGTTCGTCTGCTACGGCACCTCGCTCGAGCGGCAGTACGAGTTCGTCCAGCGGATCTGGTCGAACAACCCGAACTTCGTGCCCGGAACCAGTGGTGCGCCCAACGGCATCGACAAGGTGACCGGCACCATCAAACAGGGGGATCCCGGCAGCCCGGACGCCCGTATCGCGCTGGCCGACGGCCACGAAGGCACCGTGTCGATGGACCGGTTCGTGCGGACCACCGGTGCGGTGTACGCCTTCACGCCCTCCATCACCACCCTGCGGCGGCTTGCCGCGAACCAGTCCCTGCACGAGAAGGTCTGAGCCGCCATGAATGACACCCGCCATGACCTGCACGGTCGGCCCACCGGAGCCGAGCGCGCCAACGAGAAGACCTATCAGCAGCTCGCCCGCGAACTCCTGCTGATCGGCCCCGAGCCGGCCAACGACGACCTCAAGCTCCGCTACCTCGACGTGCTGATCGACGAGGGTCTGGAGCGCCCCGCCACCCCCAAGCGCATCCTGATCGTCGGCGCGGGCATCGCCGGTCTGGTCGCAGGCGATCTGCTGACCCGCGCCGGGCACGATGTGACGATCCTGGAGGCCAACGCCAACCGGGTCGGCGGCCGGATCAAGACCTTCCACACCAAGAAGGGCGAGCCGCCGCCCTTCACCGACCCCGCGCAGTACGCGGAGGCCGGGGCGATGCGCCTGCCCAGCTTCCATCCGCTGACCCTGGCGCTGATCGACAAACTCGGCCTGAAGCGGCGGCTGTTCTTCAACGTCGACATCGACCCCACGACGGGCAACCAGACCGCTCCCGTCCCCCCGGTGGTCTACAAGTCGTTCAAGGACGGCAAGATCTGGACGAACGGCGACCCCAGCCCCGAGTTCCGGGAGCCGGACAAGCGCAACCACAGCTGGATCCGTACCAACCGCGCGCAGGCACGGCGCGCCCAGTACGCCACGGACCCGTCCCAGATCAACGAGGGCTTCCACCTCACCGGCTGCGAATCGCGGCTGACCGTCGGCGAGATGGTCAACCAGGCCCTGGAGCCGGTGCGCGACTACTACTCCGTGCTCCAGAGCGACGGGAAGCGGATCAGCAAGCCCTTCAAGGAGTGGCTGGACGGCTGGGCCGGGGTCATCCGCGACTTCGACGGCTATTCGATGGGCCGCTTCCTGCGCGAGTACGCCGGGTTCAGCGACGAGGCCATCGAGGCGATCGGCACGATCGAGAACATGACCTCGCGGCTGCACCTCGCGTTCTTCCACAGCTTCCTGGGCCGCAGCGACATCGACCCGACCGCCACGTACTGGGAGATCGAGGGCGGCAGCCGGATGCTTCCCGAGGCGCTCGCCAAGGATCTGCGGGAACAGATCGTGATGGGCCAGCGGATGGTCCGGCTGGAGTACTACGACGCGGGCCGCGACGGCCACCACGGCGGGCTCGCCGGGCCGGGCGGCCCCGCTGTCGCCATCCAGACCGTGCCCGAGGGCGACCCGTACGGAGAGGTGCAGACCTGGACCGGTGACCTGGCGATCGTCACCATCCCCTTCTCCAGCCTGCGGTTCACCACCGTGACCCCGGCCTTCTCGTACAAGAAGCGCCGCGCCGTCATCGAGACGCACTACGACCAGGCCACCAAGGTGCTCCTGGAATTCTCGCGCCGTTGGTGGGAGTTCACCGAGGACGACTGGAAGCGGGAGCTCGACGCCATCGCGCCCGGTCTGTACGAGTACTACCAGCGGTGGGGTGAGGATGACGCCGAGGCCGCGGTGGCCGTGCCGCAGAGCCTGCGGGACCTGCCCACCGGGCTGCTCGGCGCCCATCCGAGCGTGGACGAGAAGCGCATCAGCCCGAAGCAGGTGGAGTACTACCGGAACTCCGAGCTGCGCGGCGGTGTACGGCCGGCCACCCACGCCTACGGCGGCGGCTCCGCCACCGACAACCCCAACCGTTTCATGTACTACCCCTCCCACCCCGTCCCCGGAAGCCAGGGCGGCGTGGTGCTGGCCGGCTACTCCTGGTCGGACGACGCCGCGCGCTGGGACTCCTTCGAGGACCACGAGCGCTACGGCTACGCCCTCCAGAACCTCCAGTCCGTGCACGGCCGCCGGATCGAGGTCTTCTACACCGGTGCCGGCCAGACCCAGAGCTGGCTGCGCGACCCGTACGCCTGCGGTGAGGCGGCTGTCTACACCCCGCACCAGATGACCAGCTTCCACCTCGATGTGGTGCGGGCCGAGGGTCCTGTGCACTTCGCCGGTGAGCATGTGTCGCTCAAGCACGCCTGGATCGAGGGTGCGGTGGAGACGGCCGTACGTGCCGCCATCGCTGTCAACGAGGCTCCCGCGGCGGACGAGAGCGCCGTCGGCGGGCGGGCCGCGGCGCCCCGCGAGCGCCGGGAATCCACCACCTCACCGGACCGGACACGAGAGGACGTGCTGACGTCATGACCCCATCCAAGACCTGCACGGTGGCCGAGTACCTGGCCCTCAGGCTGGAACAGCTCGGCATCACCCATCTGTTCGGCGTTCCCGGCGACCACCTGGGCCCGTTCCTGTCGACGCTGCACGAGAAGACCGCGGTGCGCTGGATCGGCACCCCCACCGAGGGAGGCGCCGGCCAGGCCGCGGACGCGTATACGCGGGTGAAGTCCGCCGACGCGCAGATCACGCTCGGCGAGCAGGGCATCGGCGCGGTCGCGGTCACCTACAGCGTGGGCGCGTTCAACCTGCTCAATGCGATCGGCGGCGCCTTCGCGGAGTACGTACCGCTGATCGCGATCAACGCGGCCCCGTCGTACGAGTCGTGGCTCAACCAGCAGGCGATCGGCCTGCTCACCTCACACATGTCCCAGCGCCCCGAGAGCAACCTGGACGTCTACCGCCAGGTGACGGTGGACGCCCAGGCCATCTCCAATCCGGGCCTGGCCCCCACCCAGATCGACAGCGCGATCACCGCATGTCTCTCCCACCGCAGGCCGGTGTACCTGGAGGTCATGGATGACGTCTGGGAAGCGCAGTGTCCCGCACCGCAAGGCCGTCTGACGCGGCGGGAGCGGCCCGTCACCGCGAAGAACCAGCGCATGCTCGAACGGGCGGTCACGGCATGTGTGGACCTCGTCCGGACCTACCGCAACCCGATCCTGTGGGCCGGCGAGGAGATCGACCGCTTCCGGCTGTCCGACGAGTTCGAGAAGCTGGTCCGCGAGACCCGTATCCCGTTCTGCACCACCGTGGGCGCCAAGTCCGTGGTGTCGGAGTACACCCCGGGCTTCTCCGGCGTCTACAACGGCAAGGCCAGCAATCCGCAGGTCGCCGAGGTCTTCAACAACGCGGGCTGCCGTATCGGGCTGGGTTCGTGGGCGACCTCGAAGAACCTCGGCGGCGAGCGGTCGATCGGCGACGACTGGGCGGTCGCCGCCCACGACGGGGTGCGTGTCGGCGCCTCGTACTTCCCCGATGTGCAGCTCGCCCGGTTCCTCCCCGCGCTGCGCGAGCGCCTGGTGGCCGAGTTCGGAAGCGGCTCCTTCGCCGCGGACTACTTCGCCAGCGCCCATGGCGAGGGCCTCGACGTCCCCGACAGCACCGCCGCCTACCTGGCTTCCCAGAGCGGCGGGCCCTACCCGGAGACCGTGACGTACGACAGCTTCTTCCGCCATGTCAACGCCTTCCTCGACTCGCAGACCACTGAGCCCTCGGGCGAGCGCAGCAACCCGTTCACCGTGGTGTGCGACGCCGCGTTCGCGCTGATCGGCTCGATGAACCTGCGGATGGCGGAACGCGCCTCGTACGTGGCGCAGAACAGCTGGCTGTCCATCGGCTACTCGGTCGGCGCGGCCACCGGGGTGGCGCTCGGGCGGAGCCAGGCGGCAAAGCGCCCGATGGTCTTCGTCGGCGACGGCTCCTTCCAGGAGACGTGCCAGGAGATGTCCACCCATGTGCGGCACGGTCTGCGCCCGGTGGTGTTCATCCTGGACAATGAGGCCTTCTACGGCATCGAGCAGATGCTCATCCACCCCTGCTACTACAAGGACGGGGCACCGTCCTCCGACGGCGCCGACTTCTACAACGAACTGCACCCCTGGCAGTACGAGAAGCTCGCGGAGGTCTTCGGCTCCGCCAAGCACCCGATGCACGGCTTCGCCGTCCGTACGCACGACGAACTCGCCTCCCTGCTGCAACGGATCGCCGAACCCAGCGACAAGATCAACCAGGGCCCGGTCATCGTACGGGTGCAGTTCAAGCGGCACGACTATCCCGAGGCGCTCAAGTACAAGATCACCGAGAACTGTCCGCCGTCCGGCGGCGCGCTCTCCGAAGGGAACGTGGGATGACAGGGGTCGCGATGCCTCGGACCGGTTCCGGCGCGTCCCGACGGATTCCGGCGTGTTCTGACGGGCTCGGCTGAGCTCTGACGAACCCGGGGGTGGAGGCCCCCGTTTAAGGGCCGGTCCGGCGGTGCCTGAGGCCGCATCCAGGGTGGCGTGAGTTCCCTGGATGCGGCCATGGCCGGCCCGGCCCCCTCCCGTACCGCCGCCGCCTCAGGAGGGGAGCGCCGACGAGCGCCGGAGTCCGCTCCGGGCCGTGCGGGTCAGACGGCAGTGGGAGTGGGTGGCAGGACCGGTCCGCCGTCCCGCGGTCCGGCGGCGGGGCCCGCGCCGGGTCTCTCTCTGTCCGCGGTGGGAAGAACCAGCATCTTCGTCACCGTGCCGTCGTCCCCGACCACGTCGCGGACGTGCGCGAATCCCAGCTTCCTGCCCAGCGCCAGACTCGCGGCGTTCTCCGCGCCCACCATTCCGTAGACCTCGTCGAGCTTCAAGGTGTCGGCTGCGTAGTCCAGCAGACCGCATACCAGCTCGGTGCCCACGCCCTTCCCCCAGCTCTGCCTGACCAGGGCGGCGACCATCTCGTAGCCGTCGACGTTGCCCGTCTTCTTGATCTCCGCATGGCCCACATAAACGCCCTCGGCCCAGACACCCCACACATCGAACATGTTTTTGGGATAGATTTCGTTGAGAATTGCTGCGAATACGGCCCGGATCTCTTCTTCGGGTGACCGCTCCTGCCCCATCCAGCGGCAGACCTCTTCGTCACGGAGCAGGGCCACGAAGGCATCCTCGTCCTCGGGCCGGTAGGGCGAAAGAACCAGTCGTTCGGTACGCAGGATCGGGGTCATTCCAGGTTCCCTTCTCATCGTGAACGCCACGTGGTCTCGGTGGGGTGAAAGGCAATGCCGGTACGGGTGCAGGAGGGGCGTATTCCGGGTGGCGCAGGCAGCCCTCAGAGGGATGCTCAGGCCGCTTCCGGGCATACGCGGGCAGCCGTGAGGTGATCCGATGTCCGCTGAACTCCGTTCGGAGGAACGGGAGTTACCGCCTCATACGGTCGAACGCGGCGGCTCGCTGACGGAGCGGAGCGGCGCCGCGCCCTCCGGCCGGGCACGACGGCGCCTCGTCACGGACCGGCCATGGAGAAAATACCCCGCGATGCGCAGTTCCCTCACCCCGTAAAAGTCCCGAACTCCACTCTCAGGCATCCGGCCTGGGCGGCATGTCACTGGTATAGCGTAATAGGCGCCTATCGTCACTACTTTGCACCAAAACCGATATGCCGGGTAATGAAGATGTACGACATCATTTGCCGTAGGGCATCGGAACGCACGGATGATGCGAGGGGCTGCGGCCGCCGGGCGGCCGGGCAAAGGAAAGCGGCCACCAGGAAATCTCTCCTGGTGGCCGCGGTATTTCAGGGGGATGGGGGGCGAGCCCGGTTCAGTTGTGGCCCTGCGGGGCGGATCCGGTCAGGAGCCGACGTGGTCCATGCGTTCGCGCAGGCTGCGGGGCCGCATGTCGGTCCAGACCTCGTCGACGTAGGCGGAGCACTCGTCCTGGGTGCCTTCCTTGCCCACGGCGTGCCAACCGGCGGGGATCTCCAGGTCGGCCAGCCACAGCGAGTACTGGTCCTCGTCGTTGCGCAGCACCTGGTAGCGAGCGTTCTCGTCCATGTCACGTTCTCCTGTCGTGGATTGACTTGTCGGTCGGGCAGGTCATCGGGCGGTCGGGCGGTTCATCGGGCGGTCGGGCGATGGGTGGCAGCAGGGGCCGGGTCGTGTGATCCGGTAGTGCGGTCCGAGGGGGCCGGGCGGGCGGGTGATCCCGTTCAGGCTGCCGTCAACGGCCGGTGCGCGACGGCCTTTTCGGTAAACCGACGCGGCGAGGTACGCGAGCGTCGCCGGTACGGCGGTGGCCGCGACGAGCACGGCCGCACGGCCCCCGGCCCGCCGGCTCATGCGCTGTCCCGGGCGTGCTGGGCGATCCGGCGGAGTGCCTCGGCGAAGTCGCCGGCCACCGCCCGTACGGTCGTCTCCTCGTGTACGTCGGGTCGGTAATGCCAGGTGAAGGAGAGCCGGCCCTCCTGTACCGCGCCGACGGCCTCCAGCAGGTGGGAGCCGCCGTCGCGGGGGTCGTGGTCCTGGCCGAAGGAGCCGTGCTCGGCGCGTACCAGGGCGCCGGCGGTCCCGCCGGGCCGGGCGTCCCACTGGCCCAGGTAGTTGAACACGATCTGCCCGCGGCCGGTGCGGTCCAGGCGCTCGCGCACCTCGGCGGGGCCGTGGGTACGCAGGGCGCCGAAGCCGAGGCCGTTGCCGGGTACGGCACGCAGCTGGCGCCGTACCGACTTGACCAGGGCCCGCCAGTCCCGGGAGGCCGTGAGGTCGGAGGGATCGGTCACCTGGAGGCCGACCGGGTAGACGGTGGTGAACCAGCCGACGGTGCGGGAGAGGTCCACCCCGTCCAGGACGTCCTCGCGGCCGTGCCCTTCGAGGTCGATGCAGACCCGGTCGTGGCCGGTCCAACGCGCCAGGGACAGGGCCAGCGCGGCCAGCAGGACGTCGTTGATGCGGGTGCGATAGGCGGTGGGGGCCGCACGCAGCAGCGCCGTGGTGTCCGGCTCGTCCAGGGTCACGGTGACCGTACGGGACGCGCCGGCGGGGGTGCCGGTGTCGTGGTCGACGGGCAGCGGCGCGGGGGCCGCGGCCTCCTCCCAGTACGGCAGTTCGTGGTCCAGGCCGCCGTCGGCGACATGGGCCGCCAGGCCCCTGGCCCAGTCCCGGAACGCGGTGGTCCGTTCGCCGAGCGTGCTGGTCCCTCCCGTTACGGCCTGCTGGTAGGCGGTCTCCAGGTCGTCCAGCAGGATGCGCCAGGACACCGCGTCGACGACCAGGTGGTGGGCCACCAGGAGGAGGAAGGCGGGGCGGTCCGGGTCGCCGGTGAACAGCGCCGCCCGGAGCAGCGGACCCTGTCCGATGTCGAAGCCGGTGTGCAGGTCGTCGGCGGCCTTCTCCATGGCGGTGTCGGCTTCGTCGGGCGGCAGACCGGTCAGGTCGTGCCGGGTGAGGAGACCATGAGGGGCGGACGGTGGCGGGTTCTGCTGGCGCCAGTGGCCGCCGTCCTCGGTGAACCGCATGCGCAGCGCGTCGTGGTGCTCCAGCAGGGCGGCCAACGCCTTCTCCAGGGCCGCCGGGTCGGGGGTGCCGTCCAGTTCGAGCAGCGCCGACTGGTTGAAGTGGTGGTGGTTGGCCCGGGGCGTGGCGAAGAACCATGCCTGGATGGGGGTGAGCGGCAGGTCGCCGGTCACCGGGCCGCTGTCGGTCCGGTCCGGCCCGGTGGTGACGACGGTGGCGAGTGCCGCCACCGTCTGATGGGTGAACAGGTCCTTGGTGGCCAGGTGCAGTCCGGCCCTGCGCAGCCGGGACACCACCTGCATGCTGAGGATCGAGTCGCCGCCGAGGTCGAAGAAGTTGTCGTCGGCTCCGACGGTGTCGAGGCCGAGGACGTCGGCCCAGATCTGGGCGATCCGGCGTTCGGTGTCGGTGCGCGGGGCGATGTGCGGTCCGGTGGAGGCCGCTGACGGGTCGGGCTCGGGCAGGGCGCGCCGGTCGGTCTTGCCGTTCGGGGTGAGCGGCAGCCGCGCCAGGGGGACGAACACCGACGGCACCATGTGCGGCGGCAGGAGGCGGGCCAGATGGTCGCGCAGCTCCGGGACGGGCAGCGGCTGCGGCTGTGTCTGCGGCGTGCCGTCGGCCGGGACGACGTAGGCGACCAGCCGCCCGGGACCGGCGGGGCGCTGCCCGGCCGCGGCCCGTACGACGACCACCGCGTCCCGCACCTGGGGGCTGCGCCGCAGCGCGCTCTCGATCTCGCCGGGCTCGATGCGGAAGCCGCGCACCTTGACCTGTTCGTCGGCGCGTCCGGCATAGCGCAGATCGCCGTCGGCGCCCCATCGCACCAGGTCCCCGGTGCGGTACATCCGCTCGCCCGGGGCGCCGAACGGGTCGGCGACGAACCGGGCCGCGGTCAGACCCGGGCGTGCCAGGTAGCCGCGGGCGAGCCCGGCGCCGGCCACGTACAGTTCGCCGGTCACACCGACCGGCACGGGGCGCAGGGCGGCGTCCAGGACGTACGCCCGGGTGCCGCCGAGGGGGCGGCCGATGGGCGGGGTACCGGCTCCCGGGGCCAGCGGGCCGGTCCAGGTGGACACCACCGTCGCCTCGGTCGGGCCATAGGAATTGATCATGCGGCGGCCGGGGGCCCAGCGCTCCACCAGGTCCGCGGGGCATGCCTCGGCGCCGACGATCAGGGTGCGCAGATGCGGCAGGCCGTCGGCCGCCTCGGGCGGCACGGTGGCCAGTGCCGCGGGCGGGATCAGGGTGTGGGTGATCCGCCGCTCGGCGAGCACCTCGGCGAGCCGTTCGCCGAGCAGCGGTCCCTCCTCGCCCGCGACCAGCGTGGCTCCGGAGAGCAGCGAGATGCACAGCTCCAGGACGGAGGCGTCGAAGCTGGGTGAGGCGAACTGGAGGACCCGGTCGCCCGGGCGTACCTCGTACCGGGCGGCGGCCTCCGCGGCGAAACCTGCAAGACCGGTGTGGGTGACCACCACTGCCTTGGGGGTGCCGGTCGATCCGGAGGTGTAGATGACGTAGGCGGGATGCCCGTCCGTCAGAGGGGCGATGCGGTCCGCGTCGGTGGGCGCCGCGTCGGGGCCGTCGGTACGCCAGATGCCGGCGGGGTCGTCGAGGACCACGGTGGCCGCGGAGTCGCGCACCATGAAGTCCCGCCGCTCGGCCGGGTAGGCCGGGTCCACGGGCAGGAAGGCGCCGCCGGCCTTGGCCACGGCCAGCTGTGCCACCACCGACTCCGCCGAGCGGGGCAGCGCCAGCGCCACCACCCGCTCGGGGCCCACGCCGCGGCCGATGAGGTGGTGCGCCAGCCGGTTGGCCGCGTGCTCCAGCTCCGCGAAGGTCCGCTCGTGTGCGCCGTCGACGAGTGCCACCGCGTCGGGCGTCCGGGCCGCCTGCCGCTGGAACAGCTCGGGCAGGGTGGCAGGGAGCACCGCGCCCGGGGTGGCGCACCCGTGGGCCAGCAGTCGCCGCAGTGCGTCGTCCGGGGCGAGGGGCAGTGCGCCGAGGGGGCGGTGCGGGTCGTCGGCGATACCGGTCAGCAGTGTGGTGAGCTGGTCGGCCATCCGCTCGGCGGTGACGGTGTCGAACAGGTCGGTGTTGTAGGTGATCAGCCCGTGCAGCGCGCCGGAGTCGGTCTCGGCGAACTCCAGGGTGACGTCGAAGCCGGCGTGGTGGGTGTCCGGCTCGATGTCGCTCACCTGGAGACCGGGCAGGTCCAGCGCCGCTCCGGGCGCGTTCTGGAGCACGACCATGGCCTGGAAGAGCGGGGTGCGGCTGGTGTCGCGGAGGGGCTGGACCTCGTCCACCACCTGCTCGAACGGCACGTCCTGGTGCGCGAAGGCGTCCAGGACCGTCTCCCGCACCTGCGCCAGGAATTCCGGGAAGGCCAGGTCCGGGTCGACGTCCGAGCGCAGCACCAGCGTGTTGACGAAGAAGCCGATCAGGCGCTGGGTCTCGGCGCGGTCGCGGCCCGAGGTGACGGTTCCGACGGCGACGTCCCGCTGTCCGGACAGCCGGGCGAAGAGGGTCTGCGCGGCGGCGACCAGCGTCGTGAACAGGGTGGTCTGCCGGGCCCGGCCGAACTCCGCCAGCCTGCGGGCGGTCTCCGGCGGGAGGACGAGCGGGACGGTTGCCCCGCTCCTGGTCTGTACGGCCGGGCGCGGCCGGTCGGTGGGCAGCTCCAGGGGCTCGGTTCCGGCCAGGCGTTCCTGCCAGTAGCGCAGTTGCTCCTCGGCGGCCGCACCGTGTGCGGTGCGCTGCCAGTGCGCGACATCGGCGTACTGCACGGGCAGCGCCGGCAGTTCGGTGGTGGTGGCGCCGAGGGCGGCCCGGTAGAGATGGGCCAGGTCGCCGGTGAGCACCCCGGTCGACCAGCCGTCGGTGATGATGTGATGGAGGGTCAGCGTCAGGACGTGGTCGTCGTCCGCCAGCCGGATCAGCCCGGCCCGCAGCAGGGGGCCCTGGCGCAGGTCGAAGGGGCGGGTGCGGTCGTCGGACAGCAGCCGTGCCAGCTGCGCCGCGCGGTCGTCGGCGGGCAGCGCCGACAGGTCGTGCAGCGGCAGCGGTACGTCCTGGGGCGGGTGGATGACCTGGATGCCCTGGCCGTCCTCCGAGTCGAAGGTGGTGCGCAGCGACTCGTGCCGGGCCGCCAGCGCCGTCAGGGCGGCGCCGAGCGCGGCGGCGTCGAGCCGGCCGTGCAGCCGCAGGGCCAGCGGGGTGATGTATTCGGAGCTGCCGGGCGCGAACGCGTCGAGGAACCACAGGCGTTGCTGTGCGAAGGACAGCGGCGGCGCGGTGCCCCGGGGCGCGGGGACGATGGCGCCCCGGCCCGCGGGGGCGGTCTCCGGCTGCGTGAGCAACGCGGCGAGCGCGGCCGGGGTGGGGTGGGTGAACACCGCCCGCGGGGTCAGGTCGGTCCCGAACGCCTCCGCCAGCCGGGAGGTCAGCCGGATGCTGAGGATCGAGTCGCCGCCCAGCGCGAAGAAGTCGTCCTGTACGCCGACCCGTTCCACGCCGAGCACCTCGGCCCAGACCTCCGCCGTGCGGCGTTCGGCCTCGGTGCGCGGTGCGACCGGCTCCGGCCGGTCGGCGCCCGTACCGGGTGCGGGCAGGGCCGCCCGGTCCACCTTGCCGTTGGCGCTCAGGGGCAGTGCCGCCAGCGCCACGAACGCCGTGGGAACCAGGTAGTCGGGCAGGGTGTCCCGGGCGTGGGTGCGCAGCGCCTCGGTGTCGAGGCCGTCATGCCCCACCACATAGGCGACCAGCCGCTTCGTCCCGGACCGTTCCGCACGGGCCACCACGGCCACGTCCGCGACGCCGGGGTGGGCCGCCAGGGCACCCTCCACCTCTCCGGGCTCGACGCGGAAGCCGCGGATCTTGACCTGGTCATCGGTGCGGCCGAGGAACTCCACCGTGCCGTCGAGCCGGCGGCGGGCCAGGTCCCCGGTGCGGTACATCCGGGTGCCGGGCGGTCCGGACGGGTCCGCGACGAACCGGTCCGCGGTCGCGCCGGGGCGGCCGAGGTAGCCGCGGGCCACCCCCTCTCCCGCCAGGAAGAGTTCGCCCGCGACGCCCGGCGGCACGGGCCGCATCCGTGCGTCGAGGACATGGACCCGCATATCGTCCAGCGGGTGGCCGATGGGCACGGTGCCGGGGACCTCAGCGGCGTCGGTCATGGCGAAGGACGTCGCGAAGGTCGTGGTCTCGGTCGGTCCGTAGCCGTCCACGACGGTCAGACCGGGGCAGGCGGCCAGCACGCGGCGTACGGCGGCGGCGGGGACCACATCACCGCCGGTCCATACCTGGCGCAGCCCGGCGAAGCAGTCCGGCGCGTCCTGGGCCAGCAGCCGGAAGAGGCCGGCCGTCAGCCACAGCGCCGTCACCTCTCCCCCGGCGGCCGACCGCCGCAGCAGGGCGGCGTCCACCGCGCCCGGCGGGGCCACCACGATGCGCCCGCCGTTCAGCAGCGGCGCCCAGACCTCGAAGGTGGCGGCGTCGAAGGCCACCGGCGAGTGCAGCAGGACCCGTTCGCAGGCGGGTCCGGTGAAGCGGCTGTCGGTGGCGAGCGCCGCCACGTCGCGGTGGCGCACCCCCACGGCCTTCGGTGTGCCGGTCGAGCCGGAGGTGAACATCACGTACGCCAGCCGGTCCGGGTCCGCGGGCGGCAGCGCCGGCGCACCGGCCGGGTCAGCGGTCCGCGCGGCCCCCACCTCCTCGGCGGTCAGGCGGGCCGTGACGCCCGCCTGGTCGAGCAGGGTCCGGCGGCGCTCCTCGGGCGCGCGGCCGTCCACGGGCACATACGCGCCGCCCGCCTTGAGCACCGCCAGCTGCGCCACCACGAGTGCGGCGGAGCGGTCCATGAGCAGCGCCACCCGGCCCTCGGGGGCCAGGCCGTCCGCCCTGAGCCGGTGGGCCACCCGGTCCGACCAATCAGCGAGTTGACGATATGTCACATCATCCCCGTCGACGTCGACGAGGGCGATCGCGTCCGGGGTGCGGTGCGCCTGCGCGGCGAAGAGGTCCACCGGCGAGCCGCCCGGGGCGGGGCGGGCGGTGGTGTTCCACCGGCGCAGCACCGCGCGGTCGGCGGCGGTGAGCAGGCCCAGGTCGTCCAGGGAGCGGGCGGTGCCGTCGGCGACCGCGGTCAGCAGGGTCTCCAGGTGGGCCGCGGCCCGCTCCACCGTCGTGCGGTCGAACAGCGCCCCGTCGTAGGCGAGGTCGAAGCCGAGGCGGTCGGCGAGGTAGGCACGCAGGCACAGCGGGAAGTTGGTGGCGTCCTCGGCGCGTACGTCCTGGATACGGATGCCCGCGCCCGCGGCGGCCGCCTCGTCGAAGGGATAGTTCTCGAACACCACCATGCTGTCGAACAGCGCCTCGCCCGGGGGGAGTTCGCTGAGGGCCTGGATGCGGGCGAGCGAGACGAAGTCGAAGCGCCGGGAGTCGCTCTGCTGCTCCTGGAGGTCGCGCAGCCAGGGCAGGACGCCCCGGTCGACGTCGGTCCGGGCTCGCGTCGGCACGGTGTTGATGAACATGCCGACCATGGACTCCACGCCCGGCAGTTCGGCCGGGCGGCCGGAGACCGTGGTGCCGAACACCACGTCCTGGCGGCCGCTGTAGCGCGCCAGCAGCAGCGCCCAGGCGCCCTGCACCACCGTGTTGACGGTGAGCCCGTTCCGCCCGGCCGTCTCCCGCAGCCGGGCGGAGACATCGGGGGTGAGCTCCATGTGCACCAGCGCGTTCGACCGGGCGCGGTGCGCCTCGACGGGCGGCCGGTCGTAGGGCAGCGGGGTGCGGGCGGTGAACCCGGTGAGGGTGCCGGCCCAGTGCCGCTCGGCCTCCTCCTCGTCCTGCTCCCCCAGCCACTGGAGGAAGTCCCGGAACGGCCGTCGGGCCGGCGGCCTGACCGTGCGTCCCTCGACCGTCGCCGCGTACTGCGCGCACACGTCGGCGAAGAGCGCTCCGGTGCTCCAGCCGTCGAGCATCAGGTGGTGCGAGGACCACACCAGCACGATCTGGTCGCCGGGGAGCGCGGCCACCGCGATCCGGCTCAGCGGTGCGGTGGTCACGTCGATGCCGGCCGCGCGGTCCTCGGCGAGCAGCCGTTCCTGCGCACGGTCGCGCTCGGCGGGTGTCAGGGTCCGCCAGTCGTGGTGGACGACGGGCAGGACGGCGCGGCGGTGCACGACCTGCACGGGCCGGGGCAGGCCCTGCCAGCGGACGCTGCTGCGCAGCGCCGGGGTGTGGTCGGCGACCGTCTGCCAGGCCGCGGCGAAGGCGTGCGGGTCGGCGACCCCGGCGATCCGGACCGCCATCTGGTCGAAGTAGGCGCCCGCCGAGTCGACCAGCCCGTGGAAGAGCATGCCGGCCTGGAGCGGGGTGAGCGGATGGATGTCCGCCACCTCCCGTCCGTCGCCCGCGACCAGGTCCACCTGGTGCTGGTCGAGCCGGGCGAGCGGGAAGTCGGACGGGGTACGGCCGCCGGTGTCCGGCCGGGCGCAGTGCGCGATGAGGTCGGTCAGTGCCGCGACGGTCTCCTCGGCGAGGCGGCGCACGGTGGACTCGTCGTACATGGCGGGCGGGTAGGTCCAGCCGAGTTCGAGCCGGCCGTCCTGGACCACGCCCGTCACATCGAGCAGGTAGGTGCGGGTCTCGTCCGGGTCGGTGTCCTGCCCGGCCGGGGGCAGGGCGGCACGGTAGAGGCCGTCGTCACTCGGGCGGTCGCCGGACGCGATGTCCCACTGGCCGTGGTAGTTGAAGCCGACGCGCGGCGCGGGCGCGTCGGGCAGCCGGTTGTCCGGTGCGAGGTGGCGCAGCGCGCCGTAGCTCAGCCCCCGCAGCGGCACGGCGCGCAGCTGCTCCTTGACGGACCGGACGGTGTCGCGCCAGTCCTCGTCCGGGGCGACGGACAGGGCGAGCGGGAATTCGGCGGTGAACCAGCCGACGGTGCGGGACAGGTCCAGGTCGTCGAAGAGGTCCTCGCGACCGTGGCCTTCCACGCCGATGAGGACGGTGTCCCGGCCGCTCCAGCGGGCCAGGGTGCGGCCGAGGGCGCTGAGCAGGACGTCGTTGACCTGGGTGCGGTAGACGTCCGGGACCTGGCGCAGCAGGGCGTCGGTCTCGGTCCGGCCCAGGCGGACGGTGACGGTGGCGGCGGTGCCGTGGGTGTTGGGGCCGGGACGGTCGACGGGGATGCCGGCCGGAGCCCGGCAGGTCCGGGTCCAGTACGCCAGGTCGCCGTCGAAGGCGCCGGAGCGGGTGTGCCGCTCCAGGCGGGCCGCCCAGTGCCCGTAGCCGCTGCTCGCCGGGGGCAGGCCGGACGGCCGCCCGGCGGCGGCGTTGCGGTAGGCGGTCTCCAGGTCGCCCAGCAGGATGCGCCAGGACACGCCGTCCACCGCCAAGTGGTGGACGGTGAGCAGGAGTTGGGCGGGACGTGCGGGCCCGCAGTCGAAGAACAGGACCCGCACGACCCGGCCCTCGGTGACGTCCAGGGAGGTCTGCGCGGCGGCGGCCGCGCGCTGCACGGCCTCCTCCTGCCCGGGGGCGTCGAGGCCGGTCAGGTCATGGCGTGCGAAGACGTCCCCGGGGGCGGTGGGCAGTACCTCCTGCCGCCAGGCGCCGTCGGTACGGCACCACCGGGTGCGCAGCGCGTCGTGCTGGGCCACCAGGGCGTCGACCGCGTGCCGCAGGGCCGGCTCGTCGCTGTCCGGGGCCAGCTCCAGCCGGTTGGTCATGGTGAAGCGCAGTGCGTCCCCGGGCCGTCGGCCGTCGAGGTACCAGTGCTGGATGGGGGTGAGCGGCGCCGGTCCGGCCGGGGCCTCGGTGCCGTCGGCGGGCGGCGGGGTCACGGCGGCGGTGCGCAGGGCGAGTTCCGCGACGGTCTGGTGGCGGAAGACGTCCTTGGAGGTGAGGGCGAGCCCGGCCCGGCGGGCCCGGGAGACGATCTGGATGCTGAGGATCGAGTCGCCGCCCAGGGCGAAGAAGTTGTCCTCGACGCCCACCCGGGGGATGCCCAGCACCTCTGCCCAGATGCCGGCGAGGCCGGTCTCGGTCTCGGTGCGGGGGGCCACGTACGGCGTCCCGGCGTCGAGCTGGACGGGGGGTGCGGGAAGGGCGCGCCGGTCGGTCTTGCCGCTGCTGGTACGCGGAATCCGCTCCAGGGGGACGAACACCGCGGGGACCATGTAGTCCGGCAGGGTCCGGCGCAGCCGCACGCGCAGCTCCTCCGCCGGGGGCGTCTGCGAGCCGGTGGGCACCACATAGGCCACCAGCCGTTTGCGGCCCGCGTGTTCGGGGGCGACCACCACGGCGTCGCCGACCTCTGGGTGGCCGAGCAGGGCGGCCTCGATCTCGCCGGGCTCGATGCGGAAGCCCCGGACCTTGACCTGTTCGTCGGTGCGCCCCAGGTACTCCAGCAGCCCCTGGCCGTCCCGGCGCGCGCGGTCGCCGGTGCGGTACATCCGGGCGCCGGGCGGGCCGAACGGGTCGGCGACGAAGCGTGCGGCGGTGAGGCCGGGCCGTCCCAGGTAGCCGCGGGTGACCTGGGCGCCGGCGAGGTACAGCTCTCCCGGCACCCCGACCGGTACCGGCCGCAGGGCGCCGTCGAGCACATAGGCCCGCAGGTTGCGGCCCGGACGGCCGATGACGGGACGCTCGGCGTGGTCGGTGAAGCGGCCGTACACGGCGTCGACGGTGCATTCGGTGGGGCCGTAGACGTTGTACGCGGTGACGCCCGCGGTCTCCCGCAGCTCCCGCCACAGCGGTGAGCCGACGGCCTCGCCGCCCACCAGGACGATCCGGGGCCGGTGGTGGTCACCGGTGAACAGTCCGGCGGCCATCAGCTCGTGCAGGAAGGACGGGGTCACGTTGACGCAGTCCAGGCGGCGTTCGGCGATCTGCCCGACGAACGCGGCCGGGTCCAGGCGCACGTCCTCGTCGACGAGGTGGACCTCCTGGCCCAGCGCCAGCAGCAGCGGGCCCTCCCACGAGGTGTCGAAGGAGAAGGCGGCGCTCAGCGCGAACCGCAGCGGCCGTCCGTCGGTGGTGTGCGGGGTGACGAGCCCCGCCAGGTGGTCGTGGCAGAGGTTGACGAGCTGGCGGTGTTCGACGGCGACGCCCTTGGGGCGGCCGGTGGAGCCGGAGGTGTAGTTGAGGTAGGCGGTGTGGGCGCCGCACAGGGCCGAGGTGCGGTCGGCGTCGGTGGGGTTGTGTCCCGGCTGCCGGTCCAGGGGTGCGTCGCGCAGCACGTCGGCCGTCAGGAGGGTCTGCGGTGCGGCGTCCGCGAGGAGGAACGCGACGCGTTCCGCGGGCAGTTCCGGGTCGACGGACAGCTGGGTGCCGCCCGCCTTGAGGACGGCGAGGAGCGCCACCAGCATGTCCGAGGTGCGCGGCAGCTGGACGGCGACCACGCGCTCCGGGCCGACGCCGAGCGAGATGAGGTGGTGGGCCAGCCGGTTGGCGCGCTCGTTCAGCGCGGCGAAGTCCAGTGTGGCGTCCCGCGCCACCAGGGCCGTGGCGTGCGGGGTGCGGGCCGCCCGGTCCTCGAAGAGGTCCACGAACGTGACGTCCGGTACGGGCAGGGTGTCGCCCTGCCACTCCTCCAGCACCTGCCGCCGCTCCGTGCCGGACAGCAGCGGCAGTTCGCCCACCGTCCGCCCGGGGTCGTCCGCGACCGCTTCCAGCAGCAGGCGCAGCCGTTCGGTCGCCCGCTCGACGGTGGCCGTGTCGAAGAGGTCGGTGTTGTACTCGACGAAGCAGGTGAGCCCGCCGTCGCGCTCCACGAAGTCGAAGCCGAGGTCGAAGGCGGCGTGCCGGCCCGGGGGCTGGAGCGTTTCGACGTCGAGGCCCGGCAGGTCCGGTGCCTCGCCGCCCAGGTTGTGCAGGGCCACCATGACCTGGAACAGGGGGGTGCGGCTGGTGTCGCGCTCCGGCTGGAGCACATCGACGAGCCGCTCGAAGGGCACGTCCTGGTGGGCGAAGGCGTCCAGCACGGTGGTGCGCACCTCGGACAGCAGCGCGGTGAACGGCAGGTCGTCGGGCACCCGGCTGCGCAGCACGAGGGTGTTCACGAACATCCCGACCAGGTGCTCCAGTTCGGGACGCTCGCGTCCGGACGCGACGGTGCCGACCGCGACGTCCTCCTGGCCGGCCCAGCGGGCGAGCAGCACCTTGCAGGCCGCGAGCAGCGTCATGTAGAGGGTGGCGTCGGCGCCGCGGCCGGTCTCCCGCAGCCGGTCGGTCAGCGTGGCGGGCAGCGAGAACTCCAACAGCGCGCCGTTCTTGGTCCGCACGGCGGGCCGCGGGCGGTCGGTCGGCAGCTCCAGCGGGGCGGCCTCGGACAACTTCTCCTGCCAGTAGGCGAGTTGCCCGGCGTCGGCCTCGGCCGCGCGGGTGCGCTGCCAGGCCGCGTAGTCGGCGTACTGGAGCGGCAGCGGGGGCAGGTCGGGGCGGCGGTCGTGCAGGGCGGCCGCGTACAGCTCGCCCAGGTCCCGGCCGAGCACCGCGGTGGACCAGCCGTCGGTGACGATGTGGTGCAGGGCCAGGGTCAGGACGTGCTCGTCGGCGGCGAGGTGGACCAGCCGGGTCCGCAGCAGCGGCCCGTTGCCCAGGTCGAAGGGGGTGGCACCCTCGCGTGCCAGCAGCGCGTCGAGCGCGCGGGGGCGGTCGTCCGGCGGCGTGTCCGACAGGTCGTGCCGCGGCAGGTCCACCGGACGGGGGGCGTGGACCTGCTGGCGGGCGTGGCCGTCCTGCTCGGCGAAGGTGGTGCGCAGCGGTTCGTGGCGGGCCACCAGGGCGTCCAGGGCGGTGCGCAGGGCCGCTTCGTCGAGCGGACCGCGCAGGCGCAGCACGAAGAAGGTCAGATACTCGGTGCTGTCCGGCTCGAAGCTGTCCAGGAACCACAGACGCTGCTGGGCGAACGACAGCGGCAGTGCGGCGGCGCGGTCGGCGGCCGGGATCGTGTCGTCCGGTGCCCGGTGCGCCGCGGCCGGGTCCGGCAGGGCGGCGGCCAGCGCGGCGACGGTGGGGTGGGTGAACAGCAGACGGGGAGAGAGCTCGGCGCCGAGGGCGGCGCGGAGCCGGGAGGTGACGCGGATGGCGAGGATCGAGTCGCCGCCCAGCGCGAAGAAGCTGTCCTCCACGCCCATGTTCCCGGTGTCCAGGACCTCGGCCCACACCCGGGCGACGAGGCGCTCCGCGTCGGTGCGCGGTGCGGTGCGGTCCTCGCCGGCGGCGAAGCCGTCCGGACCGGGGGCGGGCAGGGCCCGGTGGTCGAGCTTGCCGTTGACGGTCAGCGGCAGCGCGTCCAGGGGGACATAGGCGGCGGGCACCATGTGCGCGGGCAGGGTGTGTTCCAGGTGGGCGCGCAGCGCGGCGGCGGACGGCGGGGAGCCCTGTCCGGCGGCCACGACGTGGGCGACCAGCCGCCGTACCCCGGGAGTGTCCTCGCGGACCCCGACCACGGCCTCGGCGATGTCCGGGTGGGCGGTCAGGGCGGCCTCGATCTCGCCGGGTTCGATCCGGAACCCGCGGATCTTGACCTGCTGGTCGGCGCGGCCGAGGTACTCCAGGGTCCCGTCGGGCCGCCACCGGGCCCGGTCGCCGGTGCGGTACATGCGGGTGCCGGGCGGCCCGAACGGGTCCGCCACGAACCGCGCGGCGGTCAGGCCGGGACGGTTCAGATAGCCGCGGGCCAGGCCCTCCCCGGCCACGTACATCTCGCCCACGGCGCCCGGCGGCACCGGGTCGAGTCCGGCGTCGAGGACACGGACGCGCAGGTCGGGAATGCCGCGGCCGATCGCGCTGGCGGTGGCCCCCGTCACGGTGGCGCGGTCCAGGGGCGCGTAGGAGACATGCACGGTGGTCTCGGTGATCCCGTACATGTTGACCAGGACGGGCGCGGTGTCCGGGTGCCGCTCGTACCAGTCGGTGAGCCGCGCCGGGTCCAGCGCCTCGCCGCCGAAGACCACCCGCCGCAGGGCCAGCCGCGCCCCGAGCTCCGGGTGTTCGGCGTCCGCGCGCATCAGGGGGTAGAACGCCGAGGGCGTCTGGTTGAGCACGGTGACCCGCTCGTCCGCCAGCAGGCGCAGGAACTCCTCGGGGGAACGGGTGACGTCGTGCGGGACGACGACGAGCCGGCCGCCGTGCAGCAGCGCGCCCCAGATCTCCCAGACGGAGAAGTCGAAGGCGTAGGAGTGGAACAGCGTCCACACGTCGTGCTCGTCGAAGGCGAACCAGTCGTGGGTGCGGGTGAACAGCCGCACCACGTTGGCGTGCGGGACGACCACGCCCTTGGGCAGACCGGTGGAGCCCGAGGTGTAGATGACGTAGGCGGGGTGCTCCGGCAGCGGGCGGCGGGCCGGGGCCGGGCCGGTGGCGGGGCGCCGGGCCAGGTCGGCGCGGACCTCGGGGTCGTCCAGGAGCAGCCGGGGGCAGGCGGCGGCCCCGAGACGTCCGGCAACGGCACCGGTGGTCACCAGCAGGGCCGGCGCGGCGTCGGTGAGCAGGTGGGCGATGCGGCCGCCGGGCAGTTCCGGGTCGACGGGCAGGTAGGCGGCGCCGGTCTTCAGCACCGCCACGATCGCCACGATCATGTCCGGGGAGCGGGGCAGGGCGAGCGCCACGAAGCGCTCGGGGCCGGCTCCGTTCTCGGCCAGCCGGTGGGCCAGCCGGCCCGCCCGCGCGTCGAGTTCGGCGTACGACAGCGAGGCGCCCGCGCAGGTGACAGCGGTGGCGTCGGGCGTACGGGCCGCCCGGTCCTCGAACAGGTCGATCAGGGTCGGCTCGGGCCGCCCGTGCTCGCTGCCGTTCCAGTCCACCAGCATCCGCCGGCGCTCCTCGGCGGTCGTCCACGCCAGTTCGCGCAGCGGCCGGTCCGGTCCTGCGGCGATCTCCGCGAGCAGCAGGCAGAGCCGGTCGGCGAGCGCGTCGGCGGTGGCGGCGTCGAAGAGGTCCGGGTCGTAGGCGAGGTCGAAGCCGAGGCGATCGCTGTGGTGGGCGCGCAGGACCAGCGGGAAGTTGGTCGCGTCCCGCGAGGCGACGTCCAGGATGCGGACCCCGGCACCGGAGGTGCGGGCGTCGTCGAACGGATAGTTCTCGAAGGCGACCATGCTGTCGAACAGCGCGGTGCCCGCCGGTACGTCGCTGAGCGCGGCCAGCTGCGCCAGCGAGACGGCCTCGAAGCGCCGGGATTCGGACTGGGCGTCCTGGAGGTCCCGCAGCCAGTCGGCGGCCGTGCGGTGCCCGTCGACCCGTACCCGGGTGGGCAGGGTGTTGATGAACATCCCCACCATCGATTCGACGCCGTGCAGGGCGTCCGGGCGGCCGGAGACGGTGGTGCCGAACACCACGTCCGGGTCTCCGCTGTAGCGCGCCAGCAGCAGCGCCCAGGCGCCCTGTACGACCGTGTTGAGGGTGAGTCCGCTGCGCCGGGCGGTGTGCAGCAGCTCCCGGGACAGCTCGACGGGCAGTCCCGCGGTCCGCACCGCGGCGGAGCGGGCCCGGTGGGCCTCACGGGGCGGGCGGTCGCAGGGCAGCGGCGTCGGTGTGGCGAAGTCCGCGAGGACGGTGCGCCAGTGTTCCTCGGCGGCGCGGCCGTCCCGGCCGGACAGCCAGCGCACATAGTCGCCGAACGGGCGGCGTACGGGCGGCGTCGGCGCGCGGTCCGCGACGAGTGCGGCGTACTCCTCGCACACCTCGGTCAGGACCTGCGCCAGGCTCCAGCCGTCCAGGATCAGATGGTGCGAGGTCCACAGCAGATGCAGCTTCCCGTCGGGCAGCCGGATCAGGGTGAGCCGCATGAGGGGCGAGGTGCCGAGGTCCAGTCCCAGGGCCAGGTCCTCGGCCTGGATCCGGGCGAGTTCGGCCGTCCGCCGCTCGTCGTCGAGGTCCCGCCAGTCCAGATGGACGGTGGGCACCGTCACCCGGCGGTGCACGATCTGGAGCGGTACGGGCACGTTCTCCCAGACGACCGAGGTGCGCAGCACCGGCGTCCGGTCGACGACCCGCTGCCAGGCGCGGGCGAACGCGCGCGGGTCGGCGACGCCGTCGAGCAGCAGGGTGGCCTGGTCGAGGTAGACGTCGTCCGCCCCGCCCATCAGGCGGTGGAAGAGCATGCCTTCCTGGAGCGGGGTCAGCGGGAGGATGTCCTCGACGGCCCGCCCGTCCCCGGCCAGGCGGTCCACCCCGGCCTGGTCGAGCCGGGCGAGCGGGAAGTCGGAGGGGGTGCGGCCGCCGGCGTCCGGCCGCTCGCAGTGGGCGGCGATCGCGGCCAGCGCACGGGCGGTGCCGTCCGCCAGTTCCCGTACCGTGCTCTCGTCGTGCACCTGGTCGCTGTAGTGCCAGGTGAGCTCCAGCACGCCGTCGGCCACCACGGCCGAGACGTCCAGCAGGTGGTCGAGCGCTTCACCGGCGGCCATGTCCCGGCCGGGGACCTCACCGGCGGGCGCGAAGTCCCGGCCCCGCGCGCTCTCCCACTGGCCGTGGTAGTTGAAGCAGACCTGGGGCAGCGGCAGTTCGCGCAGCGCACGGGCGGCCGGGTCGGGCGAGCCCAGGCGGGCCAGCGCCTCGTAGCCGAGGCCACGGCGGGGGACGGCCCGCAGCTGTTCCTTCACCGTCTTGAGCGTGGCGCCCCAGTCCGGTTCCCGCGACGGGCCGTCCAGGGTGAGGGTCACGGGGTACTGGGTGGTGAACCAGCCGACGGTCCGGGACAGGTCGACGGTGTCATCGGCAGCGGCAGCAGCATCGCCGTCGTGACCGTCGTTGCTGTCGTGACCGTCGATCTCCTCCCGGCCGTGCCCTTCCAGGGCCACCGTCACCCGGTCCGTGCCCGCCCAGTCGGCGAGCACCCGGCCCAGTGCGCTGAGCAGGACGTCGTTGACCTGGGTCCGGTACACGCCGGGCACCCGGCGCAGCAGGGCCTCGGTGGTGTCGCGGTCGAGGTGGGTGCGTACGGTACGGACCGAGCCGGCGAGCGCGGTGCCGGGGTGGTCCACCGGCAGCGGGGTGCGCGCCGTCTCCCCCTGGGCTCTCCAGTACGCCAGGTCGTCGTCGAGTCCGCCGCCCTGGACGTGCCGGGCCAGGTGGGCCGCCCAGGTGGTGAACGCCGTGGTAGTGGGCTCCAGTTGGACCGGCTCGTCGGCGGCGGCCAGACGGTAGGCGGTCTCCAGGTCGGCGAGCAGGATGCGCCAGGAGACGCTGTCGACGGCCAGGTGATGGGCGGTCAGGAAGAGCTGTGCCCGCGCGTCCGGCTCCGGCAGGAGCAGGGCGGCGCGCAGCAGGGTGCCGGTGGCGGGATCGAGGTCCGCGCGGGCGGCGTCGGCCGCCGCGGTGAGCGCGGCGTCCCGGGCGGCGCCGGTGGTCCGGGACACGTCGTGCCGGGCCAGCAGGCCGGGCGCCACGGCGTCGACGGGCTGCTGGTGCCAGGTGTCGCCGGTACGGACGAACCGGGTGCGCAGCGCGGGATGGTGGGCGGCCACGGCGTGCAGGGCCCGTTCCAGGGCGTCCGGGTCGAGGTCGTGCGGCAGGTCGAGCAGCATCGACATGCTGAAGTGCCGCAGCGGTCCGTGGGTGGCGAAGAACCACTCCTGGATGGGGGTGAGCGGGGCCGGTCCTGTGTCGTCCGGCCGCTGCGCCGCGGGCGCCGGGGCGGTGCGCAGCTCCACGGCGGCGGCCAGCTCGGCGACGGTCTGGTGCAGGAAGACGTCCCGGGAGGTCAGGCGCAGTCCGGCGGCGCGGGCCCGGGAGACCGCCTGGATGCTGAGGATCGAGTCGCCGCCGAGCTCGAAGAAGTTGTCGGTGACCCCCACCCGCGCGATGCCGAGCACCGTGGACCAGATCCCGGCCAGTTCTCGTTCGGCGGGGGTACGCGGCGCCACGAACTCCCGCTCGCGCGGGGCCGCTTCGAGGTCGGGGGCGGGCAGCGCGCGGCGGTCCAGCTTGCCGCTGGTGGTCAGCGGCAGGGCGTCCAGGACGACGAAGGCCGCGGGCACCATATGGCCGGGCAGGGTGCGCTGAAGGGCCGCCCGCAGCTCGGAGGCGGCGGGGCGCCCGGTCCCGGCGGCGGGCACCAGGTAGGCGGCGAGCCGGGCGTGGCCGCGCTCGTCGGCGACGGCGACGACGGCGGCCTCGGTGACGGCCGGCAGGGCCGTGAGCGCCGCCTCGACCTCGCCGGGCTCGATGCGGTGGCCGCGGATCTTGACCTGGTCGTCGGCGCGGCCGAGGTAGTCGAGCCGTCCGTCGGTGGTCCAGCGGGCCAGGTCGCCGGTGCGGTACATCCGGCTGCCGGGCGGCCCGAACGGGTCCGCCACGAACCGCGCGGCGCTCAGGCCGGGGCGGTGCAGATAGCCGCGGGCGACCTGGTCGCCGGCCAGGTACAGCTCACCGCCGACACCGGGCGGCACCGGCTGGAGCCGGTGGTCGAGGACGTGGGCGCGCACATTGGCCAGCGGCCGTCCCACCACGGGCCGCCCGGTGCCGTCGATGCGGCAGGCCAGCGCGTCGACCGTGCACTCGGTGGGTCCGTAGAAGTTGTACGCGGCGACGTCGGGCAGAGCGGCGAGGTCCCGCCACAGCGCGGGGCCGACGGCCTCGCCGCCCAGCATCAGCAGCCGGGGGTGGTGGCGGGGGTCGGTGAGCAGCCCGGCGGGGAGGAGCTGACGCAGGTAGGAGGGGGTCAGGTCGAGGAAGTCGACGCGGTGCTCGACGACGTACTCGACCAGCGCGGCCGGATCGAGCCGGGTCGCCTCGTCGACCAGGTGCAGCGGGTGGCCGTCGGCCATCAGCAGCACGCCCTCCAGCGAGGTGTCGAAGGAGAACGACGCGGTCAGGGCCACCCGCAGCGGGCTGCCGCCCGCCTCGGCGACGAAGCCGTGCCGGTGCCCGGCCAGCAGGTTCATCAGCGACCGGTGCTCCACGGACACGCCCTTGGGGCGGCCGGTCGACCCGGAGGTGTAGATGACGTAGGCGGTGTTGCCGGGGTGCAGCGGCGCGCGGCGGTCGGTGTCGGTGGGGTCGCTCGCGGGGGCCGAGGCGGGAACCGCGCGCAGGTCCGCCTCGTCGAGCAGCAGCGCGGGACGGGCGTCGTCGAGCAGGAACCGCAGCCGCTCCTCGGGCAGTTCGGGGTCGACCGGCAGGTAGGCGGCGCCGGTTTTGAGGACGGCGAGGATCGCCACGATCATGTCGGCGGTGCGCGGCAGCCGCAGCGCGACGAGCCCCTCGGGGCCCGCGCCCCGGTCGATGAGGTGGTGGGCGAGCCGGTTGGCACGGGCGTTGAGCGCGGCGTAGTCCAGCGTGGTGTCCCCGGCCACCAGTGCCGTCGCGTGCGGGGTGCGGGCCGTCTGCGCCTCGAAGGCGGCGGGGTAGGTGGTGGGCGCGACCGGCAGTGCGGTGTCGTTCCACTCGGTGGTCAGCCGCCGCCGCTCGCGCTCCGACAGCAGGGACAGTTCGCCCAGCGGCCGGTCCGGTTCGGCCGCCACGCCCCCGAGCAGGAGGACCAGTTGTTCGGCCATCCGCGCGGCGGTCGAGGCGTCGAAGAGGTCGGTGCGGTACTCCAGCAGCCCGGTCAGCCCGTCCCCGTCCGGGACGAACTCGACGCTCAGGTCGAAGGTGGCCGCGCGGCGGGGCACGGTGACGGTGCCGGCCGTCATGCCCCGCAGGGCGGGGGCCGCGGGCGGGGCGGGGTGGAGCAGGACCATGACGTCGAAGAGCGGGTTGCGCCCCGCTTCCCGTACCGTCCGCACGGCTTCCACGATCCGCTCGAAGGGGGTGTCGTCGTGGGCGAAGGCATCGAGGACGGCGGTGGCGGAGACGTCCAGCAGCTCGCGGTAGGAGCGTGCGGTGTCGACGGGAGCGCGCAGCACGACGGTGTTGACGAAGAGGCCGACCGCGCGCTCCAGTTCGGTGCGTCCGCGCCCGGGGGTCAGCGACCCGACGGCGATGTCGTCCTGTCCCGACCAGCGGGCGAACAGTGCCTGGCAGGCGGCGATCAGCGCGGCGAACAGGGTGGTGTGCTGCTGTGCCGCCACCTCCCGCAGCCGGACCGCCGTGGCCGCCGGGACGCGGAACTCGTGGACCGCGCCGTCGCCGGCCTCCTCGCCGCCGCGGGGGCGGTCGAGCGGCAGCGCCGGCGGCACGGTCCCGTCCAGCTGCTTGGTCCAGTAGGAGAGCTGCTCCTCCAGCAGGGCGCCGGACAGCCGTTCGCGCTGCCATACGGCGAAGTCCGGGTACTGCGTGGCCGCCGGGGCGGGCGCGGGCGTCTCCCCGTGGGCCAGGGCGTCGTAGTGCGTGCACAGTTCGTCCAGCAGCACGCCCATGGACCAGCCGTCGGTGACGATGTGGTGCGCGGTGAGCAGCAGGATGTGCTCGTCGTCGGCCACGCGTACCAGCAGGGCCCGCAGCAGCGGACCGGTGCGCAGGTCGAACGGGCGGGAGTACTCCGCCAGCAGCAGGTCGTCCAGCGCGCCCGTGCCGGTTCCGGCCCCCTCCCCCGCGTCGGGTGCGGGGCCCTGTCCTGCCCTCAGGTCGTGTACCGGCAGCGGTACGGGCGCGGCCGGGTGCACGGTCTGCACGGGACGTCCGTCGACGTCGTCGAACGTGGTCCGCAGCGACTCGTGGCGGGCCGGCGCGGCGTCCAGCGCCCGGGACAGCGCGGCCCGGTCCAGGGTGCCGGTCAGCCGCAGCGCCACCGCGCTGTTGTAGCGGGAGTCGCCGGGCCGGAGCTGGTCGAGGAACCACAGGCGCTGCTGGGCGAAGGAGAGCGGCAGGGGCTGTGACCGGTCCGCGCGCGGGATGCCCTGCCGGGCCTTGGCGGCCGGCGGTGCCTGCCCCGCCAGGCGGCGGCGCAGCGCCTCCTGCAACTCCTGCGGCAGGGCCGCGGCACGGTCCTTCTTGGCGTTCGAAGACGTCATGTCGTCGTTCCTCACCGTTCGTTGTGGTCGCTGTTGCCGCGGGCGGCGTCTTCGAGTTCGCGCAGGACGTGTTCCTCCACCAGGTCCGCAAGGGCGGCGACCGTGCGGGCGGTCAGCACGTCCCGGGGGGTGAGGGCCACGCCGAAGGTCTCGTTGGTCCGGGAGGCGATGAGCAGGCTGCGCAGCGAGTCGCCGCCCAGGGCGAAGAAGTCGTCCTCGACGCCCACGGTCGTCTCCAGGGCCTGGGCCCACACGTCCGCGAGGAATTCCTCGGTGGGGGTGCGCGGGGCGACGTGCGCGGCGGGCTCGTGCGGGTCCGGGCCGGGCGCGGGCAGGGCGGCGCGGTCGGTCTTGCCGTTCTCGGTGAGCGGGAAGCGCTCCAGGACGACGAAGGCCGAGGGGACCATGTGGCCGGGCAGTGTCCGGGCGGCGTAGGCGCGCAGCTCCGCGCCGGCCGGGACGTCGGTGTCCGGTGCGGCGAGCAGATGGGCCACCAGCCGCGGCGTGCCGGGCTCGTCCTCCCGTACGGTCACCACGGCGTCCCGCACGGCCGGGTGGCTCACCAGGGCCGCCTCGACCTCGCCCGCCTCGATCCGGTGGCCGTACAGCTTCATCTGGTGGTCGGTGCGGCCCAGGTAGTGGAGCTCGCCCCGGGCGTCGCGTCGGACCAGGTCGCCCGTGCGGTACATCCGGTCGCCCGGTGCGCCGTACGGGTCGGCGGTGAACCGGGTGGCCGTCAGTCCCGGGCGGTGGAGATAGCCGCGGGCCAGGGAGGGCCCGCTGATCCACAGTTCGCCCGGGACGCCGTCGGCGACCGGTCGCAGCCGCCCGTCGAGCACATGGACCCCGCTGCCCTGTCGCGGGCGGCCGATGGGGGGCGCCGCGCCGTCGGGCAGGAGCGGTCCCGACCAGGTGGCGACGACCGTGGCCTCGGTGGGCCCATAGGAGTTGATCATCCGGTGGTGCGGGGCCCAGCGGCCGACCAGGTCGGCGCCGCAGGCGTCCGCGCCGACGATGAGCGTGCGCAGGTCCGGCAGCGTCCCCGCGGTGGCCGGCGGCACGGTGGCGAGCGCGGCGGGCGGCAGCAGGGTGTGGGTGATGCGTTCCCCGCGCAGCACCTCGGCCAGGTGCTCGCCGAGCAGTGGTCCGGGCGGCGGCACCACGAGGCGGGCACCGGCCGGCAGGGCCATGCACAGCTCCAGTACCGAGGCGTCGAAGCTGGGGGTGGCGAAGGCCAGTACCCGGTCGCCCGGCCGCACTTGGTAGTGGTCGGCCTCGGCGGCGGCGAAGCCCGCCAGGCCGCGGTGGGTGACGACCACGCCCTTGGGGGTGCCGGTGGAGCCGGACGTGTAGATCACATAGGCCGGGTCGTCGAGGTCGAGCGGGCGGACGCGGTCCCGGTCGGTGGGCCGGTGGCCCGGTGCGGTGTCGTCCTCGGCGGCCAGGAGGTCTCGTACCTCGTCGGCCTCCAGGGTGACGGCCGGGGCGGCGTCGCGCAGCATCAGCGCGATCCGCTCGGCCGGGTACCCGGGGTCCACCGGCAGGTAGGCGGCGCCGGCCTTGGCGGTCGCGAGCTGGGCGACGATCATGTCGGCCGACCTCGGCAGGACCAGGGCGACGACGTCACCGGGGCCCGCGCCCCGGGTGACGAGATGGTGCGCCAGACGGTTGGCCCGTGCCTCCAGTTGCGCGAAGGAGAGCCGGAGGTCCGGTGCGGTCACCGCGGGGGCGTCCGGCCACCGGTCGACGGCCGTCTCGACGAGCGCGGCCAGGGTGGCCGGCGGGACCGTGTCGGCGGGCGGCCGCGCGGTCAGCCGCTCGTGCTCGTCCGGCGGCAGGATGTCGAGCGCGTCCACGCTCGGCGCGCCGCCGGGTGCCGCCAGGGCACCCAGGGTATGCACCAGCTGGGCGGCCAGCGACGCGGCGGTGGACTCCTCGAAGTACCGCGGGTCGTAGCCGAGTTCGACGCTCAGGCGGGTGTCGGGCGAGACCACCACGGTGAGCGGGTAGTTGGTGGCCTCCAGGGCGTGCAGATCACGGACGCTCAGGCCGTGTGCGGTGGCCGCGGTGTCGTTGATCGGGTAGTTCTCGAAGACCACCAGGCTCTCGAACAGCGGTGAGCCGGCGGGCAGTTCGCTCCAGGCGCGCAGCTCGGACAGCGGGACGTGGTCGAAGCCACGGGCGTTGGCCTGCGCGGACTGGAGCCCCCGCAGCCAGTCGGCCGGGGCCGCACCGCCGTCCACGTCGCACCGCACCGGCAGGGTGTTGATGAACAGGCCGGTGATGGAGTCGGCGCCGGTCAGGTCCGCGGGCCGGCCGGAGACCGTCGTGCCGAAGCACACGTCGCGCTGTCCGCTCCAGCGCGACAGCAGCAGGCCCCAGACCCCCTGGACGACCGTGTTGAGGGTGAGGTGGTGGCGCCGGGCGAAGTCCTGGAGTGCGGTGCTCTCCTGCTCGCCGAGCCGCTGCGAGAGCCAGGTGCCGGCACGGGTGGCGGCGCCCGGGGCCGGGCGGCGGTCGTAGGGCAGCGGGGTGGGCGCGGACAGGCCCGCCAGTGCCCGGCGCCAGTGCTCCTCGGCCGGGGCCGTGTCGTGGGCGGCGAGCCAGGCGGCGTAGTCGGCGAACGGCCTGCGGTCCGGCAGCTCGGGGTCGGTGCCCCGGGCGAGCGCCGCATGGCAGGCGAAGACGTCCGAGAGGACCTGGAAGACGCTCCACCCGTCGAGCAGCACATGGTGGAAGGTCCATACGACCCGTACCTCTGCCGGGGAGAGCCGGATGAGGGTGAGCCGCAGCAGCGGCGCCCGGTCCAGGGCGAGCCCGCGGTCCCGGTCGTCGGCGAGCAGCCGCTCCAGTGCGGTGTCGCGCTCGTCCTGCGCCAGGGCGCTCCAGTCGAGTGCGGTGACGGGCAGGGTGACGGCGCGGTGGACGGTCTGGAGGGGCACCGGCACCTCGTGCAGGACCACCGCGCTGCGCAGCACGGGGGTGCGGTCGACGACGTGCTGCCAGGCGGCGGCCAGCAGCCGGGAGTCGCGCACGCCGTCCAGGACGAAGGTGGCCTGCTCGACGTAGAGCCCCTGGTCGGGCTCGTCGAGCCCGTGGAAGACCAGTCCGGTCTGCGTGGGGGTCAGCGGATAGACGTCCGTGACGTCCCGGCCGTCGCCGACGAGCCGGTCGACGGTCTCCTGGTCCAGGCCGGCCAGCGGGAAGTCGGAGGGGGTGCGGCCCCCGGCGTCCGGTTCCGCGCAGTGCCGCACGATCTCCCGCAGCTCGGCGGCCATCTCCTCGGCCAGCTTCGCCACGGTGGTCCGCAGGTGCAGGTTCTTCGAGTACGACCAGGTGAACTCCAGCCGTTTGTCCGTCACCAGCCCGACGACGTCGATCAGGTGCGGCCGGTCGGCCGCCCGGTCCATGTCGCCTTCCAGCGCGCCGTACGGTGCGTGCAGCAGACCGCCGCCCCCGGACGCGCTCCAGTCCTGCTGGCCGAGGTAGTTGAAGGCGATCTGCGGGTCGGCCGGGAGCCCGGTGGCCGCCGGGGTGCGCAGATGGCGCAGCGCACCGTGTCCCAGGCCGTGGCGGGGCAGCGTCCGCAGGCCCTCCTTGGCGGACTTCAGCGCCGTGGCGAGGTCCGCGTGCGGCGGCAGGTCGAGCGCGACCGGGAACATGGTGGTGAACCAGCCGACGGTGCGGGAGAGGTCGACATCGTCGAAGATCTCCTCGCGGCCGTGGCCCTCCAGCCCGATCCGTACCCGGTCGTGCCCGGTCCAGCGGGCCAGCACCCGGCCCAGGGCGCACAGCAGGACGTCGTTGATCCGGGTCCGGTAGACGTCCGGGACGTCCTGGAGCAGCCGTCGGGTCTCCTCGGCCTCCAGGCGGACGGTCACGGTGTCCTCGGAGTCCGCGGAGTTGCGGCCCGTGCGGTCGATGGGCAGGTCCGGATGGCCGTCCGGCCCGCTCCAGTGGGCGAGTTCGTCGTCGAAGCCGCCGGCGGCGGTGTGGTCGTGCAGCCGCTGCGCCCAGGCGCGGAACGAGGTGGTCTTGGGGCCGAGCGCGGCCCGGCCCCCGGCCCGCACGCGCCGGTAGGCGGTGTCGAGGTCCTCCAGGATGATGCGCCAGGACACCGCGTCGACGACCAGGTGGTGGGCCGCCAGTACCAGGACCGGGCGGTCCTGGTCGCCCAGGTGGCACAGCGCGGTCTTCAGCAGCGGCCCGCCGGCCAGGTCGAAACCGGCGCACAGGTCGCGGGTCAGCGCGCGCAGTTCATCCGCGCGCTCCTGCGGCGCCCGGCGGGAGAGGTCGTGCACCTCCAGTGCGGGCGCCGCACCGGGCGCCGCGCCGTACTGGCGCCAGTGGCCGTCGCCGGTGGCCTCGTAGCCCATGCGCAGGGCGTCGTGGTGCTCCAGCACCGCGGCCAGGGCGGCACGCAGCGCGCCCTCGTCGACCTCGGCGGCCAGCTGGAAGGAGAGCGACTGGGTGAAGTGCCCGGGACTGTCCGGCACGTTGTCGAACAGCCAGTGCTGGACGGGGGTGAGCGGCACCTCGCCGACCACCGGGCCCTGTTCGGCGGTGGACACCGCGACCGGCAGTTGCTCGGCGGCCGCGGCCAGCGCGGCGACGGTCTGGTGGACGAACAGATGGCGCGGGGTCAGCGCGAGGCCCGCGCGGCGGGCCGCGGAGACGATCTGGATGCTGAGGATCGAGTCCCCGCCGAGCGCGAAGTAGTTGTCCTCGGCGCCCACCTGGTCGACACGCAGCACGTCGGCCCAGATCCCGGCGAGCACCTTCTCGGTGTCCGTGCGCGGTGGGACGTAACCGGCGGCCGGGGCGGCCCAGTCGGGTGCGGGCAGGGCGCGCCGGTCGAGTTTGCCGGTCGCTCCCAGCGGCAGCCGCTCCAGGGGGACGACGACCGCGGGGACCAGGTGGTCGGGCAGGCTCTGCGCGAGGAAGGCACGCAGCGCGGCGGGATCGGCGCTCGCCGCGCCCCGTGCGACCACATAGCCCACCAGGCGCTTGTGGCCGTCGGTCTCGACGACCCGCGCGGCGGCCTCGGCCACGTCGGGGTGCCGGGCCAGCGCGGCCTCCACCTCACCCAGTTCGATGCGGAAGCCGCGCACCTTGACCTGGTCGTCGGTCCGGCCGAGGTACTCCAGCTGCCCCTCGGCGTCCCAGCGCACGAGGTCGCCGGTGCGGTACATCCGCTCGCCGGCGGGGCCGAACGGGTCCGCCAGGAAGCGCCCGGCGGTCAGTCCGGGCCGCGCGAAGTACCCGCGCGCCACGCCGGTGCCGGCGAGGTAGAGCTCGCCGGGGACCCCGACCGGGACCGGCCGCAGGTACGGGTCGAGGACGTAGGCGCGGGCGCCGGCGACGGGGCTGCCGATCGGCGGGGTGCGGTCCGGGTCCGCGGGGTCGCAGTACCAGGCGGTGGCGTAGACGGTGGCCTCGGTGGGGCCGTAGATGTTGGCGACCCGGCAGCCCGGGACGGCGGCGCGGACCTCGCGGACGGTGCGGGCGGCGAGCCCCTCACCGGCCAGCACCACGGTGTCCGCGGTGACGTGGACGGTGTCCTCGGCGAGGAGCTGGCCCAGGGCCGAGGGGACGGCGCTGAGCAGGCTCGCGGTCCAGGGGGCGGAGCGTTCGGCCAGGGCCAGCAGGTCGCTCACGATCTCGACGCAGCCGCCGGACAGCAGCGGGCTGAAGATCTCGAAGACCGACACATCGAAGTTCAGCGAGGTGGAGGCCACGACGTGGGACAGGCCCCGGCCGCCGAACTCGGCGGCCGCCCAGTCGGCCAGGGACACCACCGAACCGTGGGTCGCCACCACGCCCTTGGGCAGGCCCGTCGATCCCGAGGTGTGGATGACATAGGCGGGGTGGGCGGGCAGCAGCGCACCGGTCCGTTCACCGTCGACGAGGTCGGCGGCGGACTGCGCGGCGAGCCGGTCCGCCCACGCGGGGTCGTCCAGCACGATCCGGGTGGCGGGCCCCGCCGGCAGCCGGCCGGCCAGTTCGGGGGTGGTGAGCACGATGTCCGGTCCGATGTCGTCGAACAGGAACGCGACGCGCTCGGCCGGGTACTTGGGATCGACCGGCAGATAGCCCGCGCCGCTCTTGAGCACGGCCAGCAGGGCCACGATCAGGTCCGCGGTGCGCGGCAGCGCGAGGGCGACGAACCGCTCCGGGCCCGCGCCCGAGGCGATCAGCAGCCGCGCCAGCCGGTTGGCGCGTTCGTTCAGCTCCCGGTAGATGAGGCGCTCGTCCCCGGCCAGCACGGCCGCGGCGTGCGGGGTGCGGCTCGCCTGCTCCTCGAACACCTCGGGCAGGACGCGCCCCGGCTGCGGGGCGTCCGGCCCCCCGAACTCCCGCAGGACGCGGTCGTGTTCCTCCTCGGTGAGCAGCGGCAGGTCCCCCAGCCGGCGGTCCGGATCGGCCGCCATCTCCGTCAGCAGGACGCGCAGGCACGCGCCCAGCCGCTCGACCGTCGTGGCGTCGAAGGCCGCCGGGTCGTAGTCCAGGGCCACGGTGAGGCGTTCGCCGGGGGCGACGATCACGCTCAGCGGGTAGTTGGTCGGCTCCAGGTCGCGTTCCTGCTGGATGCCCAGGCCGTGCCGGGAGAGGGCGTCGCTGTCGAAGGGGTAGTTCTCGAAGACCACGATGCTGTCGAACAGGCTCGTCCCGTGGGGGACTTCGCTCCAGGCCCGGAGGTCGGTCAGGGAGACGAAGTCGAAGCGACGGGACTCCGACTGCGCCGTCTGGAGGGCGCGCAGCCAGTCCAGCAGCGCGCGCTGCCCGTCGACCCGTACCCGGGTGGGCAGGGTGTTGATGAACAGACCGACCATGGACTCCACACCGGGCAGCGCGGCGGGCCGCCCGGAGACGGTGGTGCCGAAGACCACGTCGTCGTTGTTGCTGTAGCGGGACAGCAACAGTCCCCAGGCACCCTGGAGGACGGTGTTCATGGTGAGGCCGGACTGCTGTGCCATCTCCCGCAGCCGCGCGGAGTCCGTCTCGTCCAGCGTGACGCGGACCGAGCCGGAGGACGAGGCGCGGTGGGCCTCCAGGGGCTTGCGGTCCCGCGGGAGTTCGGTGGGCGAGGTGAATCCGGCCAGCGCGGTGCGCCAGTGCTGTTCGGCCTGTGTGGTGTCCTGCTCCGCCAGCCAACGCAGGTAGCCGGCGAAGGGCGGGCGGGAGGGGACCTGGGGGCGGCGGTCGCCGGTGAGCGCCGCGTACCGTTCGCAGACCTCGTCGAAGACCTGGGCCGCGCTCCAGCCGTCGAGCAGGATGTGGTGGAAGGTCCAGACGAGCCGGACCCGGTCGGCGGACAGCCTGATCAGGGCCAGCCGCATCAGCGGGGCGGCGGCGAGGTCGAGACCGGCCGCCCGGTCCTCGGCGAGCAGGGTGGTCAGCGCGCGCTCGGCCGCGTCGGCGCTCCGCCCGGACCAGTCGTGGTGGGTGACGGGCACGGTGGCACGGGGCTGGACGACCTGGAGCGGCTCGGCGGTCTCCTCCCACACCAGCCGGGTGCGGAGCATCGGGTTGGCGTCGGCCGTCTGCTGCCAGGCCGTGGCAAGCGCGACGGGGTCGGTGACGCCGGAGAGCACCAGCTGGACCTGGTTGAAGTAGGTGTGCGAGGCCGGGTCCATCAGGCTGTGGAACAGCATCCCGGCCTGCATCGGGGTCAGCGGGTAGATGTCCTCCACGGCGCGGCCGTCCGCCGCGACCCGGTCCACGGACGCCTGGTCGAGGCGGGCCAGCGGGAAGTCGGAGGGGGTGCGGCCGCCGGCGTCCGGTCCCGCGCAGTGGGCGACGATGTCCTCCAGCGCCGTGAGCATGCCCGTGGCCAGCGCGGTGACGGTCTCCTCGCGGTGCACTCCGCTGCTGTAGTACCAGGTCAGTTCGAGGCATCGCTCCTCGACCCGGCCCACCACGTCCAGCAGGTGCGGCCGGCCGGACTCGGGTGCGGCGGCGCCGTCCAGTCCGCCGCGCACCGCGCGGATCAGCCCGCCGTCGCCCGACCAGTCGAACCGGCCGAGGTAGTTGAAGCTGATCCGGGGCTGGGGCGTGGCGGTGAGTCCGCCGTCGGTGCCGAGGTGCCGCAGCGCCCCGTGGCCGAGACCCCGGCCGGGGACCGCACGCAACTGCTCCTTGACGGACTTGAGCGCCGCGGCCCAGTCGCCGGCCGGCACGTCCAGGGCGACGGGGAACAGGGTGGTGAACCAGCCGACCGTACGGGACAGGTCGACGCCGTCGAAGAGGTGGTCCTCGCGGCCGTGCCCTTCCAGACCGACGGCGACGGTGCGCTGTCCGGTCCAGTCGGCCAGCACCCGGCCGAGCGCCGTGAGCAGCACGTCGTTGATCTGGGTGCGGTAGACGGCGGGCACCTTCTGCAACAGGTCGCCGGTCCGCTGGCGGTCCAGACGGACGGTGACCGAGCGCAGGTCGGCGATGGTGTTGCTCCCGTCGGCGTCGACGGGCAGCGGCGCCGCGCAGTGTGCGGCCACCGCGCTCCAGTGCGCGCTCTCGCCGGCGAACCCGCCGGTCTCGGTGTGCGCGTGCAGCCGCCGGGCCCATTCCTGCACCGAGGTGGTCCGGGCGAGCGGGCTGACCGGCCCGCTGGTGCGCGCCTGCTGGTAGGCGCTCTCCAGGTCCTCCAGCAGCACCCGCCAGGAGACCCCGTCGACCACCAGGTGGTGCACGGTCAGGAACAGCCGCGGCGGGCGGGTCGCGTCACTGGTGAACAGCCGGGCGGCGAGCAGGGGTCCGTCCGCCAGCCGGAAGCCGGCGTGCGCCTCGGCCATGGCGGCCTCGGCCGCGGCCGCGCACTCCTCGTCGTCCCGCCCGCTGAGGTCGTGCACCTCCAGCCGCGGTTCCGTCGCGTCCGGGGCCGGGCAGTGCTGGTGCCAGGTCCCGTCCGCCCGCTGCGCGAAGCGGGCCCGCAGGGCGTCGTGGTGGGTCCACAGGGCGTGCAGGGCACGTTGCAGGGCCTGCGGATCGGGGTCCTCGGCCAGTTCGATGACGACGGACTGGTTGAAGTACCCCGGGCGTTGCGGCCGGGCGTCGAGGAACCAGTGCTGGATCGGGGTGAGGGCGACGTCCCCGGTCACCGGGCCGGTGCCGGCGACGGGTGCGGCGGCACCGGTGGCGGCCGCCAGGGCGGCGACGGTGGGGTGACGGAACAGGTCCCGGGGAGTCAGGGTCAGGCCGGCCCGGCGGGCCCGCGAGACTACCTGGATGCTGAGGATCGAATCGCCGCCCAGCATGAAGAAGTTGTCCTCGACCCCCACCCGGTCGACGCCCAGCAGTGCGCACCAGATCTCCGCGAGGATCCGCTCGGCCTCGGTGCGCGGCGCGAGGTGCTCACCGGACGCGGCGGCCGACCAGTCGGGGGCGGGCAGCCTGCGCCGGTCCACCTTTCCGTTGCGCGTGAGGGGCAGCGCGTCCAGGGTCACGAACGCGGCGGGGAGCATGTAGTCGGGCAGTTCGGCGGCGAGGAAGGCACGCAGATCCTCCGCCTGCGGCACCGTCGCGCCCGGGGCGGGTACGAGGTAGGCGGCCAGGCGCTTGCGGCCGCCGTCCTCGGGGACGGTCAGTACTGCTTCGGCGACCGCGGGGTGGCGGGTGAGCACGGCCTCGATCTCCGCCGGTTCCACGCGGAAGCCCCGGATCTTGATCTGGTCGTCGGCGCGCCCCACGAAGTGGAGTTCGCCGTCGGCGCTCCAGCGCACGATGTCGCCGGTGCGGTACATCCGGGTCCCAGCCGGTCCGAACGGGTCGGCCAGGTAGCGTTCGGCTGTCGCGCCGGGGCGGCCGCCGTAGCCGCGGGCGAGCCCGGCACCGGCGATGTACAGCTCCCCCGGGATGCCCGGCGGCTGGGGCTGCAAGGCGTCGTCCAGGACGTAGACGCGGGTGTTGTCCAGGGGCCGTCCGATGGGCAGGGCCGCGGGCAGCGGGTCACCGGAGCGGAAGATGCGCCGGGTCGCGAAGGTGGTCGTCTCGGTGGGGCCGTAGCCGTCGACCACGGTCAGGCCGGGGCAGGCGTCGAGGACGCGGCGTACCGCGGCACCCGGCACGGCCTCGCCGCCGGTCCACACCTCCCGGGCACCCCGCAGGCACTCGGGGTCCTCCTGGGCCAGCAGGCGGAACAGCCCGGCGGTCAGCCACAGACAGCTGACGCCCTGTTCGGAGACCGCCCGGCGCACCGTGGTGGCGTCCACGTCGGCAGGCGGGGCCAGGACGGCCCGGCCGCCGCGCAGCAGCGGCACCCACAGTTCGTAGGTGGCCGCGTCGAAGGCCTGCGGGGAGTGCACCAGGACCCGGTCGTGTCCGTCGAAGGCGCGGTCGAAGGCGAGCGCCACGACGTCCCGGTGGCGCACCGCGACCCCCTTGGGGCGGCCGGTGGAGCCGGAGGTGAACATCAGGTAGAGCACGTTGTCGGGGTGGAGGACGGGCAGGGGTGCGCCCTCCACGTCGGCGGTGCCGGACGGCGCGGGCGGTGCGCCCTGGTCCGTCACCAGCAGGGTGTGCCCGCCGGGAGCCACCTCGCGGGCGGTCTCCTCCCATGCGCAGTCGGTGAGCACGAGGTCCGCCGTGGTCTCCCCCAGCACCTGCCGCAGCCGCTCCCGCGGGGCGCGGCCGTCCAGCGGGACGTACACACCGCCCGCCTTGACGAGGGCCAGCTGGGCGACGACCAGTGCGGCCGACCGGTCCATGAGGACGCCGACCGGGGACTCCGGACGCACGCCGAGCCCGGTCAGTCTGCGGGCCAACGCATCGGTACGGGCGTCGAGTTCGCGGTAGGTCAGGCAGACACCGTCGGCGTCCAGGGCCGTGGCGTCGGGGGTGCGCCGGGCCTGGGCGGCGAACAGCTCGGCCACCGTGCCCTCGGGCAGTGCGGCGGAGGTGTCGTTCCACTCCTCGACCACCTGGCGCCGGCGTGCCGCGCCGAGCACCGGCAGCCGCGCGGGCGGGCGCCGGTCGTCGGCGGCCATGCCCTCCAGCAGCACCGTGAGGTACTCGCCCATCCGCTCGACGGTGGCGGTGTCGAACAGATCCGGGTCGTAGCCGAGCCGCAGGGCCAGTTCCGGGCCGGGGTAGGCGACCAGGCTGAGCGGATAGTTGGTGGTCTCGATGCCGTCGAGGCCGCTCAGCCGCAGTCCGTGCGCGGCGGCGAGGTCGCCGCCGACGGGGTAGTTCTCGAACACCACGATGCTGTCGAACAGTCCGACCCGCTCGGGCAGGTCGCTGAAGGCCTTCAGCCGGGCGAGCGGTACGAAGTCGAAGCGCCGGTCGTCGGTCTGGATCTCCTGCACCCGGCGCAGCCAGTCCGTCAGGGTGCCGTCGGAGGGGACGGTCAGCCGGGTCGGTACGGTCGCGATGAACAGGCCGTTCATGGCCTCGACGCCGGGCAGTTCCGGCGGCCGTCCGGACACGGTGGTGCCGAAGACGACGTCGGGCCGCCCCGTCTGACGGGCCAGCAGCAGCGCCCAGGCCCCCTGCACCAGGGTGTTCATGGTCAGGCCCGCGCCCTTGGCCAGCTCGTCCAGCCGGCCGGAGGTGCCGGCGGACAGGGTGACGCGCACCGCCTCGGTGGACTCCGCGCGGTGGGTCTCCCTGGGCTCACGGTCGTAGGGCAGTGCGGTGGGCTCGCTCAGCCCGTCGAGCCGGGTTTGCCAGTGCCGTTCGGCCTCGGCCCAGTCGCGGTCTTGCAGCCAGGCCACGTAGTCGCGGAAGGGCCGGCGGCCGGGCAGGCCCGGGTCCGCGGGTGTGGCACCCTCCCCGGCCGCCGCGTCGCGCAGCGCGGCGTGGCACCGGAAGACGTCGGAGAGCACCTGGAACAGGCTCCAGCCGTCCAGCACCAGGTGGTGGAAGGACCACACCACCTGCACCTCGGTGTCGGACAGCCGGGCCAGGACCAGGCGCAGCAGCGGGGCGGTTTCGAGGTCGATCCCGCGCCGGCGGTCGCGGTCGAGCAGTTCCCGCAGCCGGGCCCGGCGCTCGCCGTCCGGCAGGGCGCGCCAGTCCAGGTGGGTGACCGGCACGGTGACACCGCGCTCCACTACCAGCAGCGGCTCGGGCACGTCCTGCCATACGACGCGCCCGCGCAGTACCGGGGTGCGGTCCGTCACCTGTTGCCAGGCCGCGGCCAGGGCCTGCGGATCGGACACACCGTCCAGCACGAAGGTGAGCTGCTGGAAGTAGACGCTCTGGTCGTCCTGGGAGAGCCGGTGGAAGAGCATGCCGGCCTGGGTGGGGGTGAGCGGGTGGATGTCCTCGACGGTGCCGCCGTCGCCGGCCAGCCGGTCCACCGTCGGCTGGTCGAGCGCGGCCAGCGGGAAGTCGGAGGGGGTGCGGCCGCCGGCCCCGGGCCGGGCGCCGTGCCGGGCGATGTCGCCCAGCGCCCGGGCGAATTCCCCGGCCAGCCGGGCGACGGTCTCCTCGTGGTGGAGGTGCGCCGAGTAGAACCAGGTGAATTCCAGCGCGTCGCCGTCCAGCCGGCCGACGACCTCCAGCGCATGCGGCCGCGGCGCCGCGGGGTCGGCGTCGAGCGCCAGCTCACGGTGCGGACCGCGGTAGAGGCAGCCGTCGCCGCCCGGCAGGCCGAACTGGCCGAGGTAGTTGAAGCTGATGCCGGCGGTCGGCAGCTGCGGCAGGCCGTCGGGCCGGGTCAGATACCGCTGGACGCCGTAGCCCAGACCGCGGCGGGGCACGGCACGCAGCTGCTCCTTGACCGACTTCAGCACGGTGCCCCAGTCCGCGTCCCCGGCGACGGCGAGGGCGACCGGGTAGCGGGTCGTGAACCAGCCGACGGTACGGCTCAGGTCCACGTCCGTGAAGAGTTCCTCCCGCCCGTGGCCCTCCAGGTCCACCGGGACCCGGTCGTGTCCGGTCCACTCGTGCAGCACCCGCCCCAGCGCGCTCAGCAGCACGTCATTGACCTGGGTGCGGAAGGCCCCGGGCAGGGTGTGCAGCAGGACGGAGGTGTCCCCCGGGGTGAGGCGCACGGTCACCGAGCGGGCCGACGCATAGGTGTTGGCGCCCGCGAGGTCGGCCGGCAGCGCCGGGTCGCAGGTGCGGGCCAGCGTCGTCCAGTAGTCCGTCTCGTCCTGGAAGCCGCCGGTTTCGGCGTGCCCGGTCAGCCGGCCTGCCCAGTGGCGCAGCGGGGAGGACTTCGGCGGCAGCGCGGCGCCCTCTCCCCCGCGCTGGGCGCGGTAGGCCCGGTCCAGGTCCTCCAGCAGCAGGCGCCACGAGACGCCGTCGACCACCAGGTGGTGGACGGCCAGGTGCAGGACGGGGGGCCGCCCGTCACCCCGGTCGTGGAGCACCGCACGCAGCAGGGGGCCGCGGCGCAGGTCGAACGGGCCATGGTGCGGGGCGTCGTCCTCGGGACCGGTGTGGCGGCCCAGCACGCATCCGGGCGCCTCGCCGTCGATGTGCTGGCGCCACCGGCCGTCGCCGTCCGGCACGAAGCGCGAGCGCAACGCGTCGTGGTGGGCGACCACGTCGTGCAGGGCGGCTTCCAGCGCCGTGGCGTCCAGGCCGTCGGCCAGCTCGACGGACATCGTCTGGCCGAAGTGGCCGGCCCGCTCGGCGTCGCTCTCGAACAGCCAGTGCTGAATGGGCGTCAGCGGCGCCGGGCCGGTGGCCTCCGCCTCGGGGCCCGGGCCCGGGGCCGGCTGCCCGGCGGCGGCCACACACTGCGCGAGGGCGGCGACCGTCTGGTGCCGGTAGACGTCGCGCGAGGTGACGGCCAGACCCGCCTGCCGTGCCTGGGCGACGACCTGGATGCTGAGGATCGAGTCGCCGCCCAGCGAGAAGAAGTTGTCGTCGACGCCGACGCGCTCGACCCGCAGGACATCGGCCCACACGGCGGCGAGCGCCCGTTCGGTGGCGGTGCGCGGCGCCACGTAGTCCGTCGTGCCGTCGGCCGTCCAGTCGGGGGCGGGCAGCCGGGCGCGGTCCAGCTTGCCGTTGGGGTTGAGCGGCATCGCGTCCAGGACGACGACAGAAGCGGGGACCATGTAGTCGGGCACGCTGCGGCCCAGGGCGCGCCGGATCGCGCTCGGGACGAGGTCCGCCCCGGGCGCCGGGACGACATAGCCGATCAGCCGCTTGTGGCCGCCGCTCTCCCGGGTGGCGGCGGCCGCCTGGGCCACCCCCGCACAGCGCAGCAGCGCCTCCTCGACCTCGCCCAGCTCGATGCGGAAGCCCCGCACCTTGACCTGCTGGTCGGCCCGGCCCACGTACTCCAGCTCACCGTCGGAGGTCCACCGCACCAGGTCGCCGGTGCGGTACATCCGGCTGCCGGGTCCGGCGAAGGGGTCGGCGAGGAACCGGGCGGCGGTCAGCCCGGGACGCCTGAGGTACCCCCGGGCCAGGCCCCCTCCCCCGAGGTACAACTCACCCGTCACCCCCGGGGGTTGCGGCCGCAGCATGCTGTCCAGGACGTAGCAGCGGGTCCGGGCGACGGGGCGTCCGATGGGCGGGGCCTGCTCGGGCGTGCCGTCGCCGGCGAACCATGCCGTGGCGTACACCGTGGCCTCGGTCGGGCCGTAGATGTTGGCGACCTGGGAGGACGGCATCGTCTCCCGGATCTCCCGTACGGTCTGCGCGGGCAGCGCCTCGCCCGCCAGGACCACCGTGTCGGCCGTGACGGTGCCGGCCCCCCGGGTGAGCATCCGGGAGATCACCGACGGCACCCCGCTGATGAGCCCGGCCTGCCGCGGCGCGTCGTCCGGCCGGTCGGCGAGGGCCGGCAGATCGGCCACCACTTCGATGCTGCCGCCGGACAGCAGGGGGCAGAGGAGTTCGAAGACGGACACATCGAAGTTGAGCGAGGTGGAGGCCACCACATGGGTCAGCCGCTGCCGGCCGAACTGTGCTCCCGCCCAGACCGCCAGGTCGGCCACGCTGCGGTGGGTGACCACCACGCCCTTGGGGCGGCCGGTCGAGCCGGAGGTGTAGATGACGTAGGCGGGGTGGCCCGGATCCAGCGGCCGGACCCGTTCGGCATCGGTGAGGTCGTCCTCCGCGTGCCCGGCCAGCCGGTCCGCGGTCTCCGGGTCGTCCAAAACCAGCCGCTCGGTGCCCTCGGGCAGGCAGCCGGCCGTGTCCCGGGTGGTCAGGACGAGGGCCGGAGCGGCGTCGGCGAGCATGAAGCGGATGCGCTCGGCCGGGTAGCCGGGGTCCACCGGCAGATATCCGGCACCCGCCTTGAGCACCGCCCAGAGGACGGCGACCAGGTCTGCCGAGCGCGGCAGGGCCAGCGCCACCAGGGTCTCGGCGCCCACTCCACGGGCGGCCAGCAGCCGGGCGAGGCGGTTGGCGCGCCGGTTCACCTCGTCGTAGGTGAGCTGGGTGTCCCCGCAGACGACGGCGGTCCGGCCGGGGGTGCGGGCGGTCTGCGCCTCCAGGAGTTCGGGCAGCGTGGTGTCCGGGCCCTCCTGCTGCGGGGCGTTCCAGGCGTCGAGCATGGTGCGCCGCTCGTCGTCCGTCAGCAGCGGCAGTTCGGCCACCCTCCGGTGCGGTCCGTCCGCCATGCCCGCCAGCAGGAGGTGCAGCTGACGGCTCATCCGGGCCACGGTCGGGGCGTCGAACAGGTCGGTGTTGTACTCGACGGTCAGCCCGAAGGACCCGTCGCCGCGCGGCAGGAATTCCAGCACGAGGTCGAACCGTGCGGCCGGGCGCGGCAGCGGGTGCTCCTCGATCCGTACGCCGCCGGCCTCCCGCGGGTGCACCATCGCGGTCTGCTGGACGACGAGGACCTGCACCAGCGGGGTGCGGCTGGGGTCCCGCTGCGGTGCCAGCTCCTCGACGACCCGGTCGAACGGCACGCTGTCGTGACTGAAGGCGTCCAGCAGCGTCGCCCGCATGGTGTCCAGGAACCGGTCGACGGTGGCGGCGGGGTCGACGTCGCTGCGCAGCACCAGGGTGTTGACGAAGAAGCCGGTCACCTCCTCCAGTTCGCGCCGGCTGCGTCCGTTGGTGACGGTGCCGAACACGATGTCGCGCTGGCCGCTGTAGCGGGAGAACAGCACCGAGGCCGCCCCGGCGAACAGGGTGAAGACGGTCGTGCCCTTGGACCGGGCGAGTCTGCCGAGGCGTTCGGCCAGGTCCGCCGGCAGCTCGTGGCGGTGTGCCGCGCCGGAGGTGGTGCGCACCGGCGGCCGGGGCCGGTCCGTGGGCAGGTCCAGCTGCGGTATCCCGCTCAGATGCCGCTTCCAGTACGCCAGGTCGTCGGCGTGCTGGGCGGGGGTGGGGTGCTCGCGCTCCCACACGGCGAAGTCGGGGTATTGCAGGATCGGTTCGCCGAGGCCGTCCGGGCTCCCGTCCGCCTCGGAGGCGTACAGCGCGGCCAGTTCACGGACCAGCACACCGACCGACCAGCCGTCGGTGACGATGTGGTGCTGGGCCAGGAGCAGCAGGTGCGCGTCGTCGGCGAGCCGGAGCAGCAGGGCCCGCGTGAGGGGCCCCTCGCTCAGGTCGTAGGGGGTCTCCAGCTCCTCGGCGAGCAGCCGCTCGGCCTCCGCGTCGCGGCCGTCGGCCGGGAGGGCGCTGAGGTCGGCGGTGCGCAACGGCAGCGAGGCGGTGCCGTCGACCCGTTGCACGCCCTGTCCGTCCACCGTGGTGAAGGTGGTGCGCAGCGCGTCGTGGCGCGCCGCGAGCCGGTCCAGGGCGCGGCCCAGCGCACCGGCATCCAGCGGGCCGCCCAGCCGCACCCCGACCCCGGTGTTGTACTCGGTGCCGCCGGCCGTCAAGTCGTCGAGGAACCACAGTCGTTGCTGGGCGCCGGACAGCGGCAGCGGACGGTCGCGCGGGACCGGGGTGACCGGTGTCGCCGGGTCCGCGGCGGCCGGGTCGCCCAGCAGCGGCACCAGCGCGGCGATGGTCCGGGCGGTGAACAGATCACGCACGGACAGCCGGTCGCCGAGTACCTCCCGGATGCGGGACAGCACCCGTACGGCCAGGACGGAGTCGCCGCCGAGCTCGAAGAAGTCGTCCCCGGTGCCGATGCCGCGGACCGACAGGACATCGGACCAGATGTCGGCGAGGGCCCGCTCGGCGGGTGTCCGGGGTGCCACGTGACCCGCGTCGGGGACACGGGCCGGGCCGGGCGCGGGGAGGGCACGCCGGTCGATCTTGTGGTGCGCGGTCAGCGGGAACGCGTCGAGGACGACGACGGCGGACGGCACCATATGGACCGGCAGACTGCGCGAGACCGCGGCGCGCAGCTCCGCGGGCTGCGGAACCCGGAGGGGGTCGCCCGGCGTCACATAGCCGACGAGCCGCTGCCGCCCGGGCTCGTCCTCGCGCACGATGACCACTGCTTCGCCGACGCGCGGGTGGCGGGTCAACGCCGCCTCGATCTCCCCGAGTTCGATGCGGAAGCCGCGTACCTTGACCTGCCGGTCGGTGCGTCCGAGGAATTCCAGCTCGCCGCCCGCGGTCCGGCGCGCCAGGTCTCCGGTGCGGTAGAGCCTGGTGCCGGGCGGCCCGTACGGGTCGGCCACGAAACGCGCGGCGGTCAGGCCGGGGCGGCCGAGGTAGCCGCGTGCCACCCCGCTACCACCCACGTACAGCTCACCGCTGCTTCCCGCCGGCACCGGCCGCATCGCCGCGTCCAGCACATGGACCCGGACATGCGGCAGCGGCCCGCCGATCGACGGGGTGCCGCCGCCGACGGCCAGCGGTCCGGTCCAGGACGCCACCACCGTGGCCTCGGTGGGACCGTAGGAGTTGATCATCCGGCGCCCCGCGGCCCAGCGGTCGACCAGCTCGGCCGGGCAGGCTTCGGCTCCCACGATCAGGGTCCGCAGCTCGGGCAGGCCGTTGCCGTCCGACGGGGCGGGCACGGTCGCGAGCGCGGCCGGCGGGATGAGCGCGTGGGTGATGCGGTGGTCCCGCAGGACGGCCGCGAGTTCGTCCCCCAGCCACGGCCCCTTGGGCGGCACGACGAGGGTCGCGCCGGACAGCAGGGAGATGCACAACTCCAGGACGGAGGCGTCGAAGCTCGGGGACGAGAACTGGAGGACGCGGTCGCCCGGCGTGACGTCGTACTGCGCGGCGGCCGCCGCGGCGAAGTCGCCCAGACCGGTGTGGGGCACCGTCACCCCCTTGGGGGTTCCGGTGGATCCCGAGGTGTAGATGACGTAGGCGGGGTGCTCGGCGTGGAGCGGCGCGAGCCGGTCGCCGTCCTGCGGAGCGTGGTCCGGCCCCGTTGCGGGCCGGGTCTGCGCCGGGTCGTCGATGACCGCGGCCGGCGCGGCGTCGGACAGCATCAGGGTGCGGCGCTCGGCGGGGTAGTCCGGGTCGACCAGCAGGAACGCACCGCCCGCCTTGGCCACGGCGAGTTCCGCGACGACGAGTTCCACCGAGCGGGGCAGTACCACCGCCACCGTCCGCTCCGGCCCCACCCCGCGTCCGATGAGGTCGTGCGCGAGGCGGTTGGCCAGGGCGTCGAGCTCACGGTAGGACCAGGTCCGCCGGCCGTCCGTCACCGCGGGGGCATCCGGCGTGCGGGCCGCCCACGCGGCGAAGAGGTCACCGAGCGATGACCCGGGCACCGGACGGACCCGGCCGCCCTCAGGGACCGGGGGAACGGTCCGGGCCTGCGGCGATGCGGGCTCCGGGGCTGAACTCTCGTGCTGGTCCGTCATGGAGGTCGGTCCTTCTCAGCGGGGACGGGGCGTGCATGCGGCAGGGCATCGGGCAGCCCGACGGAGCGGTGCCGGGCGGTACTGGCCGGAGCAATCGGGCGATCCGGGTGCGAAGGAGCGGGGAGACGCACCAAGTTCGTCCGCGGCGGGCCCGATTCAGGCGGTGGCGGTACGGCGTGCCGTGCGACCGGAGATCTGGAGGCGGTCGATGGCGCCGCTGTCCGGATCACGCACGAAGCGTCCGCCGGGAACCCGGCGGCCCGACGCGGGATCCACCAGGTCACAGGTCAGATCCGCGTAACAGACCAGGGGCGCGGGGGTGTCGCCGTTCACGGTCAGCGCCAGGGAGCCTTCCGCGTCCGTCATGACCTGGTACTCGACCGTTCCGTTGTGGTACGTCCCGGCGCACTGGGGAAGTGCGACGGCGCGGCCGCGGTCGAGCGGGCGCGCGGCCGACGGGACCTGCACCCCGGTGATCAGGGCGATGTCCTCGGCCAGTTCGTGCCACAGGTCGGTGCCGTTGTTGGCATTGCTGGTGAAGGCGACCACCGCGCCGCTGTCCGGTTCGGCCCGCAGATGGCAGGAGGTGCCCTGGGCGTTGCCGTCATGGCCGCACCACTGCTGGGTGCCCTGCTGGAAGAGCGCGAGGCCCAGGCCCCAGGCGTCCGCCAGCACGCCCGGAGCGGCACCCGGTACGGGGCGCCGCATCTCCTCGGCGTCCTCGGGCGTCAGCACCGCGCGGGGGCCGTGTCCGATCACGGCGCGGCCCAGCGCGACCAGGTCGAGCGCGCTCGCCAGCAGGGCACCCGCCGGGGCCTCCACCGGCGCCAGGGTCTGCTGCACCGGGCGCACGCGTCCGGCGGTCGCGTTCACGGAGTGGCCACGGGCCACCGGACGCGTCGGCGCGGCATCGCCGAGGAAGGAGGGCACGGTCCCCAGGGGTTCCAGGACCAGCGCGCGGACGGCTTCCTGCCAGGACATGCCCGTCACCGCTTCGATCAGCCGGCCGGCAGCGACGTATCCGGCATTGGAGTAGGAGAAACCGGTGCCCGGTGCGCACACCGCGTCCCGGCCGGAGCAGTGCGCGGACAGATAGCGGGCGGGGGTCAGCGCCGCCGCGTCGTCGGAGTCGGGCCCGGTCGGCAGACCCCCGGTGTGGCTGAGCAGCTGCCGTACGGTGAGGTGGGGTGCCCGCCGCAGCTCCGGCACATGCGTGCCGACGAGATCGGTCAGCGCGAGGTCTCCGTCGGCGGCCAGGAGCATGACGATCGCGGCCGTGTAGGGCTTGGTGACGGAGCCCAGCGGCACCGCCGTGTCCGCGGTGAGCCTCTCGCCCGTGGCGACGTCCGCCTCGCCCGTCTGGACCGTGTACGTCACCGAGTCGACCTGCACGGCGAGTTGGGCCCCCGGCACCTGGTGGGCACGCGCGAGCGTGTCCAGGCGTTCTTGTAAGAGGCGACGTATGTGTGTCGGCTGCCGGCTCGCGACCGGTGCGCTCGAAGCATGCGGCATGAGAAAGGAACTCCCGGAACTCGAAACACGGGGGAATGACACGCTGCCTGCCGTGAAACCAACGCGCTCACGGCGTGGGCGAACCAGCCCCTGGGCCTGATCGCCGAGGGCACTCGGCGACCGATCTCCTCACGCGCGCCCGGCCCGTGCAGCCGGGCGCGCCCTCCTGTGCGAACGGCGCTATGCCCTCCGCACCTCCAACGGCAGACGGCGCGCGCTGACGATGACGGCCGGGTTCTGGAACTCGACCTCGCGGCGGTTCGGGACGGTGATGCAGGAGAAGCGGTCCAGCAGTTGGCGCAGCGCGATGCGCGCCTCCAGCCTGGCCAGGGGGGCACCGAAGCAGAAGTGGATGCCGTGGCCGAAGGTCAGATGCGGGTTGGGATTGCGCCTCACCTGGAACGTGCCGGGATCGGCGAACCGTGCCGGGTCGCGGTTGGCGGAGGCCAGGTTGGCCATCAGGATGGAGTCGGCGGGCAGGGTCCTGCCGCCGAGTTCGACCTCACGGGTGGTGCGGCGCCCCAGCTCGGGGAAGGGCGGCAGCCAGCGCAGCACTTCCTCGATGGCGTCCGGCAGCCTGCCCGGGTCCGCGCGCACCAGGGCGGCGGCCTCGGGGTACTGGTCGAAGCTGAGCACGGCGTTGCCCAGCAGGGCGGTGGTGGTGATGTGCCCGGCGACCAGCAGCAGGGCCACGAACCCGACGATCTCCTGGTCCGCCATGCCCACCCCGTCCACTTCGGCCTCCAGCAGCTTGCTGGTCAGGCCCTCCCCGGGATGTTTCCGGTGGTGACGGATGTGTTCGAGGATGTAGCCGTTCATCTCGCGCACGGTGGGCGCGATGGCCTCCAGCGCGCGCTCGACATCGCTCATGTCCAGCGCGTCGCCTATCTCGTCCCCGCCGAAGAGGGTGGCCGCCCACTCCTGGAACAGCCCGCGGTCGCTCGCCGGCACCCCGAGCAGCTCGGCTATCACGAGGATGGGCAGCGGATAGGCCAGCGCGTCCACCACGTCGAACCGGTCGCGGTCCTCGACGGCGTCGAGCAGTTCCGCGGTGATGGCGTGGATCCTGGGTTCGAGTCCGGCGACGACGCGGGGGGTGAACGCCTGACTGACGAGAGTGCGCAGCTTGCGGTGCTCCGGCGGGTCCATGCCGACGAAGTTGCCCTGGCGGAAGGTCTCGAAGTCCGGCTGGGTGGGGGTCAGCCCGGAGAAGTCCGAGGAGTAGGTCGCCGGGTCGGCGAGCACGGCGGCGACGCTCCGGTGGTCCAGCACCTGCCAGAGGTTCTGCCGCTCGTCATGGCGTACGGGGGCGGCCTGGCTCAAGGCGCTCCACCGGCCGACCAGATCGTCGAAGGCGAAAGGTGCCTCTTTCAGTTCGTTGCTGGTCACCGGTACTCCCTGAAGTGCGGGTCCGGGAGGGCTCGTTCCTCCCCGGCAGTTAAGGCGCTGGACTGGTTGGCGGCCATACCCCTCGAAAAGCGGATCGCCGTGTGACGCAACAGGTTTACTATCACAGCCCTTTCATGACCTTGACGGCCTTCTGATTAATTTTGTACTTCCTGTGCGCGAATTGACGAAGCCAGGTTTGAGCGCACGGCTGTCACGATGCCGGTGCGGTATCTCCAAAAGGGCATCAAGAGTCCCCGACGACACGACCGCTCATGAAGAAAAGCGAACGTGAACACCGGTTAAAGGCATGCCGATATGGTCAACCGCCGGACCCCGCAACGAACGACAGCACAGGCTCCTGAATCCGGGTTTTGTCGGCGCGAGCACGGCGGCGCCGGCCATCACTGGACAGTGATCGGCGTCGACGGCTCCGGGATACCACGGCGCGGGCGGTCAGCGGCGACAGCAACAAATAAGCAGCCGTGACGGCCGGCCGGAACACCACCGCGAGCGGAACGTCGGCTCATTACGGACAGAGCCGGGCGCGGAATTCCGCATACCGAGACCCTTCCTCACCCTGGGCGCAGGCCGCTGAGAGCATGCCGACGGACCCGCCTCACGAATCGATGAAAAAGCCCGCAGAACCCCTCCCCGGCCATTCACCGTTGCACGGACATACGGCAGCGGAGCCGCCGTTGACCATCTCGTTACCACACATCCCCCACTGAAAACCCCCTCGCACATGGCACGCGTCAGGCACCCCGCGCAAGTAAAAGGGTGGCGATCCGCACACGAGCCACCGGCACCCAAAAGGGAACGAGAGAAACGTAAACATTACCGGTAGGTACAGTTTGCTGTTGTCAGCGAGCCGGACCCCCGAGCGCTTTCACGCCAGTCCAGCTTGACCGACAGTCTTCACTCCCCGTCATATAATAGCAACCCCCCGCAGTCTGACTGAGAGTGATTTTTAAACCCATTTGCCTTCGCCGGCCAGCGGCCGTTGTTACTCCTGAGGCAAGCGAGTTCGACTATCCGTTCGAACTGAACGCGGGGAGAGGAGCATTGGGTACTTCCTGGAGAGCGGAACAGCTCTCCAAGGGCAGCACCCGCCATCCCCGCCGCACGATGATGCCACCACCGCTTTCAGCAAGAAGCAGACCTTGGCAAACCACTGCGGGGAGAGCAAGCCCTCAAGAGCAGATCCGGGCCAGGACCACGGCCGGCGCCGTGAACTCGAAGACGTTCACCGGGCCGACGGCCCGCATCGAGGCCGAGCAGGCCAGACCGTTGCCACGGCGCCCATGGGCCATCGTGGCCGGCATCCACGGTTACTCGTCGGCCAGGGCATCCCCTCCCCCATGGCCGACTTTCGACGGTCGCTTAATTGGCTGGAATCCATGCCTTGCGGCCGAGGCGGATGCCCGGGTAATTGCCCTGCCGCTTACGCAGAAAGAGAGGCCGAATTACTTGCCGGCGCGCAAGCAACTGGGCGACGAGGCACCGGACATGCCCGCATCATGCGCAACCCGGCTGCCGGCCACCCGAGTTGGCCTGCCGCTCGCCGAGTCACGTGCACGACGACGGCGGCGGCGTGCGGGGCGCCCGGCACGAGCGGGACAGCTGCCGAATCGAGGGCCCCGCGCCACGGTCTCGCCGTCGAGCGCCGCAGGGCACAGCGACGCGCATGCACCGCCCGCACGCCCCGTCGTCACTCCCGGTGTGCCGGTCGGAGGACATGCCGACGGTTACGATTTGGCGACGGGTTGTGGGACAGTGAGGTGACGGAACAGCCTGGTTCGGCTCGTGAGCCTCACTCGCGCGGCACTCCGCGAGGCGGGATGTGGCCCCCGGCAGCTACCTGCCGTGGCGGCCCGTGAACTCCGGACCACACGCGGCGCCCGCCGTGTGCCCGCAGTGTTCGGCTGCTCGAGGCTGCCACCCCAAACCTTTGAGGGCGTTATTCCTTTCAGCATCAGCACCCAGTATCTGGATGACACCGTACTGCTCATGGCCTGCGGTGAGATCGACCGCGCCGCCGATCCCGCATGCGACCGCGCCCTCGCCTCACTGCCCGCGACGCTGTCCAGTGTGGTCCTGGACATGCAGCAGGTGCCGTTCATGGACGTGACGGGCCTGCACTTCCTGTGCGGTCTGCACCAGCACACCACCCGCCATCGCACCCGCCTGCACACCCGCGGCTGGCAGGCGCAACCGCGGTACGTCCTGGATTCGGCCCTGCACCTCGACTTGCAGGGCGCGGACCTGAACACCGTGGTGCGCGCGGCTCTCGACCGGCATTAGGGCCTGTCGTCCCCTGTGGGGCTGTTGAGCAGCCCGCGGACGTGGGCTGCGGGCCAGGCCGGCGAGCGCCGGGGGCGATACGGGCCGGGGCGCTGCCGCGAGGTGACCGCCGCCGCGGCCCGCCCCGGCCCGCTCCTCCCCTACCCGAGTAACAGACCGTCACGCATGGGGACTTGCGAGCCGAGACCCTCAACACGCCCTGATCTGCTGCCCCGTGAGTATTTCTACTCCCAAGTCGGTTTTGCCGAGGGCTACTTCAGCGGGCAAACGGGTACTTGCGTACCCGATCACGGCCTCGGCCTCGATCGAGGCCACCGGTAACAAGCCACCGCGCTCGGCGTCCACCCGCGCCAGGAGTAGCACCGCGATCGCGCCGATGGTCCAGGAAATGCAGCGCTGCCGGACCCGCAACGAGCTGTTGACTGAATAGCGGTCTTCCTTGGCGAGGCGCCGCGGGCCACGACGAAGCAATGCCCCCCATCCGGAATTCGATGCGCTATGCATATATGAGGGAGAAGACGTCACCGCCGGGCCGCCCGTGGGCAACCGGCGGCGGACGGCGAAGACCGCATCGCGGCAGAACTGGCAGACCGGATTCCGCCCGCCTCTGCTCCCCCCTGTCCCGAGAGTCGACTTTCCCCTCACACCACCCATAAAGCTGATCTTGCGGCCTTCTCAAGTGGTGCGCCGTGACAAGACAGCCGAGTGCGGGTCATATGTCGCTACTACTGCGATTCAGGAGGCCGGCGCTGTGTCGTCCTTCGCGGTAGGCCGAAAGGAACATGCCCCATGCGCACTGCCCGCACCCTGTTCGCCTCAGCCGTCATCACCGCGGTTTTCGCGGTGACGGCTCCCACCGCGACCGCCGCGCCCACGGTCGAGGACAGCGCCACGGTCAGCGCGACCTCGGCACACGGCGACGGCGACGACCATCACCGGAGGGGCGACCGTGACCGTGACCGCGACCACCACAGGTACGGCCACCACAGGCACCACCACTGCAAGCACGGCCACCACAGGCACCACCACTGCAAGCACGGCCACCACAGGCACCACCACTGCAAGCACGGCCACCACAGGCACCACCACCGCCACCACCGTCCGGTCGGCGGTATGCACACCGGGGGCGGGGCCATGCGCTAGGACCGGGATCTGACACCAGGGCCGAACCGCCCCGCCTGACGGCAGGGGCCGGCATCGGCTCAATCGGCTCTCCACC
>NZ_JAMJFM010000021.1:0-133547 GCF_023544705.1 Streptomyces sp. MCA2 | reverse complement strand
AACGGCGAGCGCACCGCGCAGCGGGCGGTAAGTGGCGAGCAACAACCACGGCGGGAAAGCCAAAAACGTGGGGCGAAGATCAGGCGCTGGCCGCCTGACCGCGGCCGAGTTCACGGCGGAGGCGCATGAATGGGCGCGGACGGTTGAGGGCCAGCACCGCGGTCACGCGGCGGTCGCGTTCGTAGCAGGCGAGGAAGCTGCGGTCGTCGGGGGAGCCTTCGACGATGCGCGGGGTGTCCGTGGGCAGTCGCCGGCCGGCGAACTGGAGGCGTACGCCGTACTGGTCGGACCAGAAGTAAGGCAGGCTCCGGTGGGTCGCGACGGTGCTGCCGGCCAGCAGGTTCTGCGCGGCGACGGCGGCCTGTTCGGTGGCGCTGGTCCAGTGTTCGGCGCGGGTGCCGTTCGCCCTGGCGACGTCGCCGACGGCCACGACGGCGGGCAGCGGGGTGGCGCAGCCCGCGTCGCACAGCACCCCGTCGTCGAGCGGCAGTCCGGAGTCCGCCAGCCATGCGGTGTTGGGGCGTACGCCGATGCCGATGACGACCACCTCGGCGGGGAGCAGCCGGCCGTCGGCCAGTTCGACCCCGGTGACGCGGTTGCCGGGGCCGCCGCTGTGCAGTCGGGCGACGCCGGTTCCGGTGAGCAGGGTGACGCCGTGGTCCGCATGGAGCGCGGAGCAGATCCCGGCCATCGTGTCGCCGAGTTGGGGGACGAGGGGGAGCGGGGCGGCCTCGACCACGGTGACGTCGTGGCCGAGGGCGGCGCAGGACGAGGCGACCTCGGCACCGATGAAGCCGCCGCCGATCACCACCACCCTGACCGGGCCCGAGGACAGCTCCGCGCGCAGCGCCTGGGCGTCGTCGAGGGTGCGCAGGGTGTGGGCTCCGGTGGGTGCCGGGCCGGGGAGGAGGCGTGGGGCGGCGCCGGTGGCGATGACCACGCCGTCGGTGGTCAGCGACCGGCCACCGTCGAGGAGCACCGTGCGTCCGCCGGTGTCGAGCCCGGTTGCCCGGGTGCCCAGCAGCCATTCGGCGTCCAGCTCGGCGATCTCCTCGGCGTCGGCCAGGGCCAGTTGACCCTGGTCGGCGGTGGCGCCGGTGAGGAAGTCCTTGGACAGCGGGGGCCTGTCGTAGGGGCCGTGGCACTCGTCCCCGACGATCACCAGGCGTCCGTCGAACCCTTGGGAGCGCAGCGCCCGCGCGGCGTACAGGCCGGCCAGCGAGGCCCCGATGACAGCGACCGACTTCATGCGGCGGTGCCCTCCTCGGCGGCATGGTGGACGTAGATCATGCCGTTGTCGACGGTCACGGGGTGGGTGCGCACGGCCCGCCGGGCGGGCAGGCAGGTCGGCGCTCCGGTGCGGAGGTCGAACGAGGCGGCGTGCAGGGGGCATTCGACCAGGCAGCCTTCCAGCCAGCCGTCCGACAGCGAGGCGTCCTGGTGGGTGCAGGTGTCGTCGATGGCGTACAGCTGCCCGTCGGTGTGGAAGACGGCGATCGGCGGTGCGGTGTCGATGCGTACGGACTCGCCTGTCGGCAGGTCGGCGAGAGGGCAGACAGGAATCACGGGACCCCCCTGTTACTGATCGGTATCATCGAGTTTCGCGGTGCGCACGATGAAGCGCTATGCGCAACAGAATCCCGATGGGGAGCGGATGCGTCAAGGGATCCCCGGAATTGCCGGACCGTCGCGTCCCGCGCGACGGATCGGTGATCGGGGCGCCCGGTGTGCCGGGGTCCGCCTGTCGGCTGGACGAGAGGTGGCTGCCCGGGTTCGCCAGGGGTGCGGTTGCCGCGGCCGAGGGCTGTCGCGGCGGCCGGGATACGCCTGTTGACCTGGTGGCAGGCGGGAAGATGGCGGCGCCGCTGGAGCGGGGAGATGTGGCTCCGGGGCTGTGTCCAGGGGCGTAACGAGTCCTTTACCAAGAGTCGGTCCGTACCCCTTGACGGTGCCGATCCGGCGTTCCCACTATGTCTCTCATCGCGCAACCAGTCGTGCAGTGCGCAACACTGAGGGGTAGGGCATGCCACACGAAGTCCATGCCGTCGTCGCGGCGAAACAAGGCGCGCCGGTCGAGCTTCAGACGATTCTGGTGCCGGATCCCGGCCCGGGAGAAGTGCTCGTCGCCGTGCAGGCCTGCGGTGTCTGCCATACCGATCTGCACTACCGGGACGGTGCGATCAACGACGCATTCCCCTTCCTGCTCGGCCATGAGGCCGCCGGTGTCATCGAGTCCGTCGGCCCCGGCGTCACCGGCCTTGCCCCTGGTGACTACGTCGTCCTCGCCTGGCGGGCGCCCTGCGGCAACTGCCGCTCCTGTCGCCGCGGACGGCCCTGGTACTGCTTCGACTCCGGCAACGCCACCCAGCCGATGACCCTGCGGGACGGCACTCCGCTCGCCGCCGCGCTCGGCATCGGGGCGTTCGCCGAGAAGACCCTGGTCGCCGCCGGACAGGCGGTCAAGGTCGACCCCAACGCCCGCCCCGAAGCCGCCGGTCTGATCGGTTGCGGAGTGATGGCGGGGTACGGCGCGGCCGTGCACACCGGGGCGGTGGGCAGCGGTGACACCGTCGCCGTCATCGGCTGCGGCGGGGTCGGCAACGCGGCGATCGCCGGTGCCTCGATCGCCGGAGCGCGCCGGGTCATCGCGGTCGACATCGACGACCGGAAGCTGGACGGCGCCACCCGCTTCGGTGCCACGCACACCGTCAACTCCCGTGGTACGGACCCCATCGAGGCGGTCCGGGGACTCACCGGAGGCCATGGCGCGGATGTGGTGATCGACGCGGTCGGCCGCCCCGAGACCTACCGGCAGGGCTTCTACATGCGCGACCTCGCCGGGACCTTGGTCCAGGTCGGCGTCCCCGAACCGGACATGCGCATCGAGCTGCCGCTCATCGACCTCTTCTCGCGCGGCGGCGCCCTGAAGTCCTCCTGGTACGGCGACTGCCTGCCCAGCCGCGACTTCCCCGTACTCATCGACCGCTACCTCAGCGGACGGCTCGACCTCGACGGATTTGTCACCGAGACGATCGGCCTGGACGAGGTGGAGTCCGCGTTCGACAAGATGCGCGACGGCCGGGTACTGCGCTCCGTCGTGGTCCTGTAACGGCGTCACCCACAGTCACCCGCAGTCGGCCACCCGTTCCAGCAGGAGGAGGGTCATGTCCCGCACGCCCGCAAACAGTTCCCGTGTGGTTGTCATCGGTGCCGGCATCGTCGGCTGTTCGCTCGCCGACGAGCTGACCGCCCGCGGCTGGACCGAGGTCACCGTCCTCGAACAGGGCCCGCTGCCGGCCCCCGGCGGCTCCACCTCGCACGCACCCGGCCTGGTCTTCCAGACCGGCCCGTCCAAGACCATGACGGAGTTCGCCGCCTACACCGTCCGGAAGTTCGGCTCCCTGGAAGTGGACGGGCTGCCCTGCTTCAACCCGGTCGGCGGCCTGGAGGTCGCCACCACCGAGGCCCGCTGGGCCGATCTGCACCGCAAGGCCGGCCTCGCGGCCTCCTGGGGCGTACGGGGTGAACTGCTCTCCGCGCAGCAGTGCAAGCAGCTGTGGCCGATGCTGGACGAGACCAAGCTCTACGGCGGCTTCCACACCGCCGACGACGGTCTGGCCCGCGCGGTGCTCGCCTGCCGTGCCCAGATCGCACGGGCCGAGAGCCGCGGTGCCCGCTTCCTGGAGCGGCACACCGTCACCGGAATCGAGCGGGAGGACGGCCGCGTCACCGGCGTCGTCACCGACCGCGGAACCTTCCCCGCCGACCACGTCGTCTCGGCCGCCGGCTTCTGGGGCCCGGTGATCGGCGCGATGGCCGGGGTGGACGTACCGCTGCTGCCGCTGGCCCACCAGTACGCCACCACCGAGCCGCTGCCCGAGCTCGACGGCGTCAACGATCCGCATGGGGGCACCTCCGGCGCATGGGGGTCCCCCCGCGCGAGCGAAGCCGAGCGTGGGGGAGGAGCCGAGAGCTTGGGGGATGAGGCGAGCAAGCCGATCCTGCGCTTCCAGGACCGCGACCTCTACTTCCGCGAACACACCGACCGGATCGGCATCGGCTCCTACGCCCACCGTCCGATGCCCGTCGACCCCTTCACCCTGCCCGCCTTCGACGAGGCTCCCGTCATGCCGTCCTCGCTGCCCTTCACCGAGGACGACTTCGCACCGAGCTGGCAGGACAGTGTCGGACTGCTGCCCGCGCTGGGCGCCTCGCGGGTGTCCGAGGGCTTCAACGGTGTCTTCTCCTTCACCCCCGACGGGATGCCGGTCCTCGGCGAGTGCCGTGAGCTGCGGGGATTCTGGCTGGCCGAAGCGGTCTGGGTCACCCACTCCGCGGGCGTCGCCAAGGCCGTCGCCGAATGGATGACGGACGGCCGGCCCGCGATCGACATCCACGAATGCGACCTCTACCGCTTCGAGGACGCCCAGCGCTCGCCCGCCTATATCGCCGACCGCGGCGCCCAGAGCTTCATCGAGGTCTATGACGTCATCCACCCGCTACAGCCCATGGAGCAGCCGCGGCCGCTGCGCACCAGCCCCTTCCACCCGCGGCAGCAGGAGCTCGGCGCGTACTTCCTGGAGGGCGGTGGCTGGGAGCGCCCGCACTGGTACGAGGCCAACGCCCCGCTCGCGGAGGGGCTCCGGCTCCCCGAGCGTGACGCCTGGTCGGCGCGCTACTGGTCGCCGATCGCCGCCGCCGAGGCCAGAGCCACCCGCGAAAAGGTCGCCCTGTACGACATGACCCCGCTGCGCAGGCTGGAGGTCACCGGCCCCGGCGCCCTCGCCTTCCTCCAGCGCATGACCAGCAACAACCTCGCCAAGAAGCCGGGCGCGGTCACCTACACCCTGCTCCTGGACGAGACCGGCGGCATCCGCTCCGACCTCACCGTCGCCCGGCTCGCCCCGGACCGCTTCCAGGTCGGCGCCAACAGCGGATCCGACCTCGACTGGCTGCTGCGGCACGCCCCGGACGAGGGGGTCCAGGTCCGCGACATCACCTCCGGCACCTGCTGCATCGGCGTCTGGGGCCCGCTCGCCCGCGACCTGGTCCAGCCGCTCACCCGTGACGACTTCTCCCACCAGGCCTTCGGCTACTTCAAGGCCAGGCACACCTACCTCGGCCATGTACCGGTCACCGCGATGCGCCTCAGTTACGTCGGCGAACTCGGCTGGGAGCTGTACACCACCGCCGATATGGGGCTGCGGCTGTGGGACACGCTCTGGGAGGCGGGCCGGGAGCACGGGGTGATCGCCGCCGGGCGCAGCGCCTTCAACAGCCTCCGCCTGGAGAAGGGCTATCGCGCCTGGGGCCATGACATGACCACCGAGCACAACCCGTACGAGGCCGGCGTCGGCTTCGCCGTCCGCCCCGCCAAGGGCGATTTCCTCGGCCGCGCAGCACTGGAGGGCCGAAGCGAGGAGACCGCGGCGCGCAAGCTCAGCTGCCTCACCCTCGACGACCCCGATGCCGTCGTGCTCGGCAAGGAACCGGTGTATGTCGACGGCGTCCCGGCCGGCTACGTCACCTCCGCCGCCTACGGCTACACCCTCGGCCGGGGCATCGCCTACGCCTGGCTGCCGGCCGCCGCGGCGGCCCCCGGTACCGCCGTGCACATCGAGTACTTCGGTGAGAAGATCCCCGCGACCGTCGCCCAAGAGCCCCTCTTCGATCCGCAGATGGAGCGCATCCGCAGGTAGGCCGGTCCGTGACCCCAGGGCCCCGTGACTCCGTGATCCGCTCCCCGCCCTCCGTACGCAGAAGGAGCAACCGCATGGCTCCCACCTACGACGTCATCGTCCTCGGCCTAGGCGGCATGGGCAGTGCCGCCGCCCACCATCTCGCCGCCCGCGGCGCCCGGGTCCTGGGCCTGGAGAAGTTCGGCCCGGTGCACAACCGCGGCTCCAGCCACGGCGGTTCCCGTATCACCCGGCAGTCCTACTTCGAGGACCCCGCCTACGTACCGCTGCTGCTGCGCTCCTACGAGCTGTACGAGAAGCTGGAGCGGGACACCGGCCGGGAGATCGCCACCCTCTGCGGCGGGGTGATGATCGGCCGCCCCGACAGCCGTACCGTCAGCGGCAGTCTGGAATCCGCCCGCCGGTGGGACCTCCCGCACGAGATGCTCGGCCCCAAGGAGATCCGCCGCCGCTTCCCGACCCTCACCCCCGCCGAGGACGAGGTCGCGCTGTACGAGGCACGGGCGGGCCTGGTCCGGCCGGAGTACACCGTCGCCGCGCATGTGCAGCTCGCCACCCAGGACGGCGCCGAGCTGCACTTCGAGGAGCCGGTCACCCGCTGGGAGGAGCTGCCCGGCGGCGCCGGGGTCCGCGTCCACACCCCCGAAAACACCTACACCGCGGGGCAGTTGGTGATCTGCCCGGGAGCCTGGGCGCCCCAGCTGCTGACCGACCTGGGTGTGCCGTTCACCATCGAACGGCAGGTCATGTACTGGTTCGCCCCCGACGGCGGCACCGCGCCCTTCATCCCCGAGCGGCACCCGATCTACATCTGGGAGGACGCGCAGGGCGTCCAGGTCTACGGCTTCCCGTCGATCGACGGCCCCGACGGCGGCGCGAAGGTCGCCTTCTTCCGCAAGGGCACCGTCTGCACACCGGAGACCATCGAACGCACCGTGCACGACGACGAGGTGCGTGCCATGGCCGACCAGATGAGCCCGCGCATCCCCGCGCTGCCCGGCCGCTTCCTCAAGGCCGCCACCTGCATGTACTCCAACACCCCCGACGAGCACTTCGTGATCACCCGGCACCCCGCACACCCGGAGACCGTGACCGTCGCCTGCGGATTCTCCGGACACGGCTTCAAGTTCGTCCCCGTGGTCGGGGAGATCGTCGCCGATCTCGCGCTGACCGGGGCCACCGCGCACCCCATCGAGCTTTTCGACCCGCGCCGGCCCGCCGCCGCGGCCGCTTGAGGAGACCGCCATGACGACCACCCACACCGAGTCCGCACCGGCCCCGGCCGCCACCCCCGCGGCCGCCACCCCCACGGCCGGTACCTCCCCGAGCCTGATCGCCACCCTCGCCGGTCACCACTACACCGACCCCGACATCTTCCGCCAGGAGCAGGAGAAGATCTTCGAGCGGCTGTGGTTCTGCGCGGTACGCAGCGCCGACCTGGAGAAGCCCGGCGCGTTCCGTACGGTCCGGGTCGGCCGGGAGAGCGTACTGATCACCCGCAACCGCGCCGGCGAGCTGCGCGCCTTCCTCAACATCTGCCGGCACCGCGGCGCGCAGCTGTGCACCGAGGAGTCCGGCGAGGTCCGCCGCAACCTCCAGTGCCCCTATCACGCCTGGACCTACGACCTCGACGGCCGCCTGGTGGCCGCCCCCAACCTCCAGAAGATGCCGGACATCGACCGCACCGAACGCGGACTGGTCACCGTCCCCCTCCGCGAATGGCTCGGCTACGCCTGGGTGTGCCTGGCCGACGAGCCGCCCTCCTTCGAGGACTCGGTGATCGGCGCGGCCGTCGAGCGGCTGGGGGACGCCGCCTCCCTCGACCGCTACCGCACCGAAGGACTCGCCCTCGGCAAGCGCTTCACCTATGACGTGCGCGCCAACTGGAAGCTCATCATCGAGAACTTCATGGAGTGCTACCACTGCGGCACCATCCACCCCGAACTCACCGAGGTGCTCCCGGAGTTCGCCGACGGATTCGCCGCCCAGTACTACGTCGGCCATGGCGCGGCCTTCGCCGAGGAGGCCACCGGATTCACGGTGGACGGCACCGAGGGCTTCGGCCGGCTCCCCGGCATCGAGGACACCCAGGACCGCCGCTACTACGCGATCACTGTCCGGCCGCAGGTGTTCGTCAACCTCGTCCCGGACCATGTCATCGTCCACCGGATGTTCCCGATGGCCCCGGACCGCACCGTCGTCGAATGCGACTGGCTGTACCTGCCCGAGGTCGTCGACTCCGGCGCCGATGTCTCCAAGTCCGTCGAGCTCTTCCACCGCGTCAACACCCAGGACTTCGACGCCTGCGAACGCACCCAGCCGGCCATGAGCTCCCGCGCCTACCGCGCCGGCGGGGTCCTGGTACCCAGCGAGCACCACATCGGCGCGTTCCACCACTGGGTCACCGACCACCTGGAGGGGGAACGTGCCTGACTTGTTCCTCTTCCCCAGGGGCCGCTGAGGGTGGCGTGGCCCGACCGGGCGGAATAAAAGCCCCGAGCCCCGGCCATATGGTCCGACCACACGCCCTGTGTGACATAGTTTTGGCAAGGGAGCACGGGGCCGAGCCGGGGAGTGGTGGATGTCTGCCGAATGGCGACCTGTGCGGCAGTCGCGCACACATGAGCTCGTGCTGGAGCGCATCGAGGAACGGGTGCTCGCGGGAGAGCTCAAGGCGGGGGACCGATTGCCGCCCGAGCGCGAGCTGGCACCGGTACTCGGCGTCAGCCGGTCCGCGCTGCGCGAGGCGCTGCGGGTGCTGGAGACGATCGGGGTGCTGGTCGCGCAGGCGGGCCGCGGGCCGGACGCGGGGGCGCGGATCGTACGGAACCCGGACGACGCGCTGGGCCGGCTGTTGCGCCTGCACTTCGCCCTGGGGAGCTACAGCCTGCACGACGTGCTGGAGGCCCGGGTGGTGCTGGAGCGTTCCAGTTTCGAGGCGGCCGCGGAGCACGCTCCGGCGGAGGACCTCGACGAGGCCGAAGCGCTCCTGGTGCGTATGCAGGAGCCCGAGGTGGGGGTCGCCGATTTCAACGACCTGGACACCCGGTTCCATGTCGCCATCGCCCGTGGCTCGGGCAATCAGCTCACCTCCACACTCACTTCGGCCGTACGGGAGTCGGTGCGTCCGCTGATCCTGCGGGCGCTGGAGACGGCGGAGGACTGGCCGGCCACGGCGGGTGCGCTGAACGCCGAGCACACCGAACTGCTGCGTCTGGTGCGTGCGGGCAAGGGCGCGAAGGCCGCCGACCTGGTCGAGGCGCATATCCGTGGATTCCATGGCACGTTGGTGGATGAGAAGCCCCAGGTGGAGCAGGTAGGCGCGGCGGACGAGGCGGACGAGGCGGGCCAGGAAGGCCTTGAAGGCCGCGAAGGCTGAGTCGGTGGGGCGGCCGAGTCCCGGATCCGTAGGCGTAGCCGCGACAGGGCCGGTATGAGGGGGCGGGCCCGCTCCGCCCCCTCCTCGCCCGTTCCGCTACGGCAGCATCCAGGACAGCACCGGAAGTGACTGGAGCGCGACCAGGACGCACAGGACCGCCAGCATCGCGACGCTGTATCCGGCGACCTTGCGCAGCAGGATCCGCTCGGTGCCCGGCTGTTCCACGGCGGTCGCCGCGATGGTCAGGTTCTGCGGGCTGATGAGCTTGCCGACGACACCGCCGGTGGTGTTGGCGGCCACCAGCAGGGTCGGGTCGATGCCCGCGGCCTTGCCCGCGGTCTGCTGGAGCGTGGCGAACAGGGCGTTCGACGAGGTGTCCGAGCCGGTGACGGCGGTGCCGAGCCAGCCGAGGACCGGGGAGAGCACGGCGAAGAAGCCGCCGGTGGCGGCGAGCCAGGTGCCGATGGCGAGGGTCTGGCCCGACTGGTTCATGACGTAGCTCAGGGCCAGCACGGTGGCGACCGTGGCGATGGCGGTCCGCATGTTCCGCAGGGTGCGCCCGGCGCAGGACAGTCCGATGCGCGCGCTCATCGGGAAGCGGTCGGAGTCCTTCGCACGGCTGTAGATCAGCATCACGAGGAGGCCGGAGAGGAGGAGCAGGGTGCCGGGGTTGCCCAGGACCTCCAGCTTGTAGACCGCGCTGCCCGCGGGGGAGCCGTCGGCGGCCAGCAGATTGCCGTACAGGCCGGGCCAGTTGAGCTGGACGGTGAGGGCGCCGAGCAGCTTGGGCACGTCGAGTGCGCCGAGGTGGAGCTTGGCGAGCGCGAAGACCGCGATCACCAGGATGTACGGCAGGACGGCGAGGGAGACGCGGCGGCCGGTGAGCGGTTCGGCCTCGACCCGGGAGCGCTGGTCGTCCGGTGTCGTGGGGGACCAGAAGCGCAGCATGATCACGGCGGCGCCGAAACCGGCGAGCGCGGCGACGACATCGGTGAGCTCGTACGCGAAGTGCGCCGAGCACCAGAACTGGGCGAGGGCGAACACGGATCCGGTGACCAGGGCGATGGGCCACAGCTGCCGCAGCCCGCGCCGCCCGTCGACGAGGAAGAGCAGGAGCTGCGGGACGAAGAGGGCGAGCAGCGGGCTCTGACGGCCGATGACGCCGGCGAGGTCCTCGGCCGGTATGCCGGTGAGGGTGCCCGCGGTGGTGATGGGGATGGCCATGGCGCCGAAGGCGACGGGTGCGGTGTTGGCGACCAGGACGGTCACGGCCGAGGTGAGCCGCGGCAGCCCGAGCGCCATCAGCATGGCGGCGGTGATCGCGACGGGGGCGCCGAATCCGGCGAGGGCCTCGAGGAGTCCGCCGAAGCAGAACGCGATGAGCATGGCCTGGATGCGCAGATCGCCGCGGCCGACGGAGTTGAAGGAGCGGCGCAGATCCTCGAAGCGGTCGCTGGCCACGGTGAGTTCGTAGAACCAGATGGCCGACACGACGATCAGCATCACCGGGAAGAGGCCGAAGGCCAGCCCCTGGGTGGCGGACAGAACACCGAGCTGGAGGGGCATCCCGTAGCCGAGGACCGCGACCAGCAGCGCGGCCAGCAGGGCGCCGAGGGCGGAGTGCAGCGCGGGGCGCCGGGCCGCCATCAGCAGCACGAAGAAGGTCGCCAGGGGGACCAGGCCCAGTAGCGCGGTGGCGGTGAGGCTGTCCCCCACGGCGGCCACGTCGGGGGTGTAGGCCGCCAGGGCGGCGGGTGGTGTGGTGGCCACGGAGTGCTCCTCATCGAGTCATCGAGTTCTGCGCGCCGGCCGCCTGTCGGAACGTCCCGTTCCCGGCGGGAGCGGCGCGCCCGGTGGCTGAGAATCGGCCCTCAGTAGCCCATTGAAGATGTCGCATGTCAATAAGGTCGGACCAAACTGCGCCCTTACTTTTCTTCCTTGGTCCGAAGCGAGTATGGTCGGACCATAAGCGAGGGAGGTTCCATGCGCATCGCGCTCTTCGCCACCTGTCTGGGAGACACGCTCTTCCCGGAGGCGGTGAAATCCACCGCGGTCCTGCTGGCCCGTCTGGGGCATGACGTGGTGTTCCCGCCGCAGCAGACCTGCTGTGGCCAGATGCACGTCAACACCGGCTATCAGCGGGAGCCGGTGCCGCTGGTGCGGAACTTCGCCGAGCAGTTCGGCGACCCGTCGATCGAGGCGGTGGTGATGCCGTCCGGTTCGTGTGCGGGCTCGGTCCGCCATCAGCACCAGATCGTCGCCGACCGGTACGGGGACGCCGCGCTGCGCGCCGGGGTCGCCACCGTGAAGACGAAGACGTACGAGCTGTCCGAGTTCCTCGTCGACGTTCTCGACGCGACCGACGTCGGCGCGTACTTCCCGCACCGGGTGACCTACCACCCCACCTGCCACTCCCTGCGGATGCTGCGCGTCGGGGAGAAGCCGCTGCGGCTGCTGCGCGCCGTCGAGGGCATCGACCTGGTGGAACTTCCCGAGGCCGACGCCTGCTGCGGCTTCGGCGGCACCTTCGCGGTCAAGAACGCCGGCACGTCCTCCGCGATGCTGCGGGACAAGATGGACCACATCGCCGCCACCGGAGCCGAGGTGTGCACCGCGGGCGACTCGTCCTGTCTGATGCACATCGGCGGCGGTCTCTCCCGCATCAAGTCCGGTACGCGGACCCTGCACTTGGCGCAGATCCTCGCGTCCACCCGCACCGCGCCGTACGCCCTGACGGAGGCCGCCCGATGAGCATCCCGACCGGCCCCTCGACCGGCGGCACCTTCCTCGGTATGCCCGCCGTCCCCCCGCGCTCCCCCTACGGGACGGGCCATCTGCGCGGCGAGCGCACCTTCCCCGCAGCCGCCCACGACGAGCTGGGCAACGAGCAGCTGCGCCGCAACCTGGGCAGGGCCACCCACTCCATCCGCGCCAAGCGCCTGGACGTCACCGGTGAACTGCCCGACTGGGAGCACCTGCGCGACGCCGGCTCGGCGATCAAGACCGACACCATGAACCGGCTGCCCGAGCTGCTGGAGCAGTTGGAGCGGAAGGTCACCGAACACGGCGGCACCGTCCACTGGGCGCGCGACGGCGTCGAGGCCAACGAGATCGTCACCCGGCTGGTCAGGCGGACCGGCAGCGACGAGGTCCTCAAGGTCAAGTCGATGGCCACCCAGGAGATCGGCCTCAACGAGCACCTGGAGAGCCAGGGGATCGCCGCCCTGGAAACCGACCTGGCCGAGCTGATCGTGCAGCTCGCCGACGACCGTCCTTCGCACATCCTGGTCCCCGCGATCCACCGCAACCGCGACGAGATCCGGGAGATCTTCCTCCGCCGGATCCCCGGCGTCGACCCCGCGCTGGGCGCCGCCCCCGCCGAACTGGCCGCCGTGGCGCGTGCGTATCTGCGCGAGAAGTTCATGACGGCCAAGGTGGCCGTCTCCGGCGCCAACTTCGGGATCGCCGAGACCGGCACCCTGTCCGTGGTCGAGTCCGAGGGCAACGGCAGGATGTGCCTGACCCTGCCCGAGACGCTGATCACCGTCATGGGCATCGAGAAGGTGCTGCCGCGCTTCCAGGACCTGGAGGTCTTCCTCCAGCTGCTCCCGCGCTCCTCGACCGGTGAGCGGATGAACCCGTACACCTCGCTGTGGACGGGCGTCACGCCGGGCGACGGTCCGCAGGAGTTCCACCTCGTGCTGCTCGACAACGGGCGGACGGCGGCGCTCGCGGACTCGATCGGGCGCGAGGCGCTCAACTGCATCCGCTGCTCGGCCTGCCTCAATGTCTGCCCGGTGTACGAGCGGACCGGCGGCCACGCCTACGGATCGACCTACCCCGGCCCGATCGGGGCGGTGCTCACCCCGCAGCTCGCCGGTATGCACGCCGCCAAGGACGACCCCAACAGCTCGCTCCCGTACGCCTCCAGTCTGTGCGGAGCCTGCTTCGACGCCTGCCCGGTGAAGATCGACATTCCGTCGCTGCTGGTCGAGCTGCGGCACCAGCACACCGAGGAGTCCGGCACGACCGCGGAGGGGCTGGCCATGAAGGCCGCGGCCGCGGTCATGAAGCGGCCGAAGCTCTTCACGGCCGCACAGAGGACGGCGGGGCTCGGGCGCGTACTGGCGGGGCGGGACGGCACGTTCTCCCGCCTGCCACCGCCGTTCCAGGGCTGGAGCGACAGCCGCGACACCCCGGCCCCGCCCCCGCAGTCCTTCCGCTCCTGGTTCGCCTCCGCCGAGGGCGCGGCCACGATGCGGGCGGCGGCGGAGGAAGGCGCACGGCACACCGACGACGATCCGCAGGAGGCGCAGTGACCACGACCGCACGGGAGACGGTGCTCCGACGCGTCCAGGACGCGCTGGCCCGCTCCGACCGGCCCGAGGTGACCGTCCCCCGCGGCTACCGCACCGGCCGGACCCTCCCCGACGGCGAGCGGCTCGCCCTCTTCTCCGACCGGCTCGTCGACTACAAGGCGCAGGTGCGCACCTGCACGGCCGGCGCCACCGCGACGGTGATCGCCGAGGTGCTCAGGGCGCGCGGGGCACGGAAGACCGGGGTCCCTCCGGGGCTCGACCCGGCCTGGCTGGCCGGGTACGACGGGGAGATCCGTACCGACTCCCCGGACCTTCCGGCGCCCCGGCTCGACGCCCTGGACGGAGTGGTGACGGCCTCCGCCGTCAGCTGCGCCGAGACCGGCACGATCTTCCTGGACGGCGCCGCGGCGGACCAGGGACGGCGCGCGCTGACGCTCGTCCCGGACCTGCATGTGTGTGTCGTCGACCTGTCGTCGGTGCGGACCGGCGTGCCGGAGGCGCTGGCGGAGCTCGTGCCGGAGCACCCGATCACACTGATCAGCGGCCCCTCGGCCACCTCCGACATCGAGCTGGAGCGGGTGGAGGGCGTGCACGGCCCGCGCACCCTGGAGGTGGTGATCCGTACCGACGCGTGAGCGGTTCCGTGTGCCACACCGCGGCCCGTTCGATCGGCCACTGACGCTGTGCCCCGGGGGCCCCGGCGGTGCGGCACAGCGGCCGCGCCCCGGGGCACATGGCGGCCCGTCAGGAACGGTGAGCACCGCGCGTCGCGGCGGTCGCCCACCATGTAGCCTGCGCATACGGGTTGTATGCAGTTTCCAGCGCAGGGGAGAGCGGGCGATGCAGTCGGGGCGTGAGAAGGCCTACGCGTATCTCAAGGAGAGCGTGCTGACCGACCCGGAGATGCAGGACCGGTTCCTGTCCGAGCAGGAGATCGCGGACCGGATCGGTGTCTCCCGCACCCCGATCCGCGAGGCCCTGTTGCTGCTCGCCGCCGAGGATCTGGTGCGGCTGGTCCCCAAGCGCGGGGCGCATATCGCCCCGCTGTCCGGCCGCGAGATCCGGGAGCTGATGGAGATGCGCGGCCTGATCGAGCGCTTCGCCGCGGAGCGTACGACCGACCGGGGCACCGCACCCGTCGACGAGATGGCCGGCATCCTGGCTCACCAGGACACCCTGCGGGGCGAGGACTCCACCAAGGAGTTCATCGCCGCCGACCACCGTTTCCACGCCACCCTCGTCGCCGCCGTCGGCAACACCCTGATGAGCCGCCAGTACGACGCCCTGCGCAGCCGTCAGATCCGGGCCGGCGTGCTCGCCCTCTACCGCTCGGGCAACCGCCAGGACGATGTGCTCGCCGAACACCGCCGGATCCTCGACGGCTTGGTGGCCGGGGATGCCAAGGCCGCCTGTGCGGCCATCGACAGCCACATCCAGGCGACCCAGCGCATCCTCCTGGCCGCTTGACCTCGCGGGGCGGGCTACAACTGGCGGTTGTCCAGCACCGCCACGGCCCGCCGGATCCGGGCGGTCTCCTCGGTGTCCACGTCCCCGACCAGCAGATCGGGCGCGCTGCCCAGCTGGGCGCGGACGGTCCCGTCGGGGCCGATCAGGGCGGTGTGCCCGACGCCGTTCGGTGCCTCGGCGGGTGCCTCCGGATCGACCTGCGGGTCCGGGGCGGCCTGGTCGACGGCCGCGAGCCAGACCGTCGCGTCCAGGGCGCGCGCCCGCACCAGCAGATCCCACTGCGCGCGCTTGCCCGGGCCCGCGGCCCAGGAAGCGGGCAGCAACGACACCGTCGCCCCGGCGTCCGCATGCGCCCGGAAGAGCTCAGGGAACCGCAGGTCGTAACACGTCGCCAGGCCCACCCGGACGCCGTCGACATCGATGGTGACCACCCGGTTGCCCGGGGCGACCGTGTCGGACTCCCGGAATCCGAAGGCGTCATACAGATGGATCTTGTCGTAGGACTCCTCGACCTCGGGGCCGGTGGCCAGCAGGGTGTTGGCGACCCGCCCGTCGGGCGCCGGGGTGAACATGCCGGCCACCACCGTCACCCCCGTCTCCCGGGCAACCGCTCGCACCCCTTCGGCCCACGGCCCGTCCAGCGGCTCGGCCACCGGCGCGAGCGGTACCCCGAACCGGACCATGGCCGCCTCGGGAAGGACCGTCAGCCGGGCCCCCTCGCGCGCCGCGCGACGGACCTGGTCCTGGACGTACGCGAGGTTCTCCTTCGGATCGGTCGATGCCGTCATCTGGCACAGCGCGATGCGCATGCGGATCTCTCTTCTCTCGTGCCGATCGGTGCCTTCGGGGCCCGGTGCCGGGCGGCCGTCTCAGCGGCCGGGTGCTTCCCGCACCATCCTCTCCGGCGGCTGCCCGGCGCCCTTCGCCAGGCGGGTGTACTCCTCGTCCTCATCGTGCGCCGGATCCCGCCCCAGCAGCACGCCCACGATGGTGACCACGGCGGTCCCGGCCAGGTACAGCGCCAGCGGCAGCCAGCTGCCGAACGAGCCCAGCAGCGCGGTGAACAGCAGCGGCGCCACGGCCCCGCCGATCACCCCGGCGAGGGTGTACGCCAGTGAGGAGCCGGTGTAGCGCAGCCTCGGGGTGAACTGCTCGGCGACGAAGGCGGCCTGCGGCCCGTACAGCAGGGAGTGGATCGCCAGCGCCACCACGACGCCCAGCACCAGCAGCCCCCAGGAACCGGTGTCCGCCATGGGGAAGAACACGAACGGCCACGCCGCCGCCGCGACCGCACCGCCGAGGTACATCCGGCGCCGGTTCCAGCGGTCCGACAGCGCCCCGGCCAGCGGGATCAGCACGATCTGCAACGCCGAGCCGATCAGCACGGCCGCCAGCGCCTGCCCGCGGGGCATCCCCAGCTGCTCGGTCGCATAGGTGAGGACGAAGACGGTGAACATCGCATAGAGCACGTCCGGCGCCACCCGGCTGAGGATCGCGGCCACCAGGGCCCGCGGCTGGGTCGTGAACACCTCGCGGACCGGCGCCGCGGGACGGTCGCCGCTCGCCTCCATGGCCCGGAAGACCGGCGTCTCCTCCAGCCGCACCCGGATCCACAGCCCGAAGACCACCAGGACACCGGAGAGCAGAAAGGCGATCCGCCAGCCCCAGGCCAGGAACTGCTGCTCGGACAGCAGCGCGCCGAGGGCCGCCAGCACGCCGTTGGCCAGCAGATTGCCGACGGGCGGGCCGATCTGCGCCGCCGAGGCCCAGAAGCCGCGCCTGCGGGAGTCCCCGTACTCACTGGTCAGCAGCACGGCGCCGCCCCACTCGCCGCCGACCCCGACGCCCTGGGCGAAGCGCAGCAGGACCAGCAGGATCGGCGCGGCCGGGCCGATGGCGGCCTGGGTGGGCAGCAGACCGATCAGCACGGTCGCGGTACCGATCAGCATCAGCGTCGCCACCAGCACCTTCTTGCGGCCGATGACATCCCCGAGCCGCCCGAAGACGAATCCGCCGAGCGGCCGTGAGACATAGCCGACCGCGTAGGTGGAGAACGCCAGCAGGGTGCCGGTCAGCGGGTCCGCCGACGGGAAGAAGAGCTGTCCGAAGACGAGTGCCGATGCGGCCGAGTAGACCGCGAAGTCGTACCACTCCAGCGAGGTGCCGGTCAGGCTGGCGACGAAGGCGCGCACCAGCGCACCGCGGTCGGGGCGGGGTGCCGCACGGGTCTGCGCGCTGCGGTGTTCTTCGTTGTCCATGGGTCGGGCCACCTCGGAATCGGTTGCTGCACTGGAGGGCATACTTGCTGTATACAAGGCGTATGCGCAACCCTTCCGGGGGCGAATTTACCCGCGCAACCCACTGTGACCTGGAGGAACCATGGCCGCTCTGACCTTCGAGCTCCCTGACGGCACGCAGCGCAAGGTCGAGGTGTCGAGCCTGCTCAACGCCGGTTACGCCGGCCGCAGCCAGGACGATGTGGCCGCCCATGTCGCGGAACTGGCCGAACTCGGCGTGCCCGCACCGTCCACCACCCCTGCCCTCTACCCCGTCGCGCCATACCTGGGTCAGCAGACCACCAGGGTGCCGGTGCAGCACGCCCGCACCTCGGGCGAGGCGGAGTGGGCGCTCGTCGTGGACGACACCGGAGATCTGCTGCTCACCGCGGCCTGCGACCACACCGACCGCGCACTGGAGGCGCACGGCGTGGCCTGGAGCAAGAACGCCGGGCCCGATGTGCTCGCCCGCACGGCATGGCGCCTGGCCGAGGTCGCCGACCGCCTCGACACCCTGACCCTGCGCGCCTGGGTCACCCCCGTCGGCGGCGGCAAGGAGCTCCTCGTGCAGGACGGTACGGCGGGCGAGCTGCTCCCGCCCGGCTACTGGGCCGAGGTCCTGCGCGAGCGCGGCGAGCTGCGGCCCGGCACGGTCCTGATCTCGGGAACGATCCCGATGCGCGAGGGCGTCGACCAGTTCGCGGCCCGCTGGCGCGTGGAACTCGCCGACCCGGCGACCGGCAATGTCATCGCGCTCGCGTACGACGTCGTCCCGATGCCGGAACCGATCGGCTGACCCGGCGCCGCGCACGATAACGGCCGGGACCACGGCCAAGGGCCGGGCCGGCACCCCGAGGGGGCGTCGGCCCGGCCCGTCGGGGACCGTCCCGGTCCCGGGTCCGCCGCGGAACGGGGCTCAGACGGCGAGCACGTCCTTGCCCGTGCCGGCGATTTCCTCCGGGCGCAGCAGGGCGGCGAGCCGGTCGGCCGGGAGCAGCCCCTGTTCCAGGACCAGTTCGGCGACGCCGCGTCCGGTGGCGAGGGCCTCCTTGGCGATCGCGGTGGCCGCGGTGTAGCCGATGTGCGGGTTGAGGGCGGTGACCAGCCCGATGGAGTTCTCCACGCTTGCGCGCAGCGTCTCGGTGTTGGCGGTGATGCCCGCGACACAGCGCTCGGCGAGGGTGCGGCAGGCGGCCCCGAGGTGGGTGATGCTCTCCGAGAGGGAGTGCAGGATCACCGGCTCGAAGGCGTTGAGCTGGAGCTGGCCCGCCTCGGCGGCCATGGTGATGGTGACGTCGTTGCCGATGACCTCGAAGGCGACCTGGTTGACGACCTCGGGGATCACCGGGTTGACCTTGCCGGGCATGATGCTCGAACCGGCCTGTACCGGCGGCAGGTTGATCTCCGCAAGGCCGGCCCGCGGGCCGGAGGAGAGCAGCCGCAGATCGTTGCAGCTCTTGGAGAGCTTGACGGCGACGCGCTTGAGGACACCCGACAGATGGACGAACGCCCCGCAGTCCTGGGTCGCCTCGACGAGGTTGGCGGCGGTGACCAGGGGCAGACCGGTCAGGGCGGCCAGGTGCTTGCGCGCCGCTTCGGCGTAGCCCTTGGGGGCGTTGAGGCCGGTGCCGATGGCGGTGGCGCCGAGGTTGATCTCATGGATGAGCAGGACGGCCTCCGCCAGCCGGCTCTGGTCCTCCTCCAGCATCACCGCGTACGCCGAGAACTCCTGGCCGAGGGTCATCGGCACCGCGTCCTGGAGCTGGGTGCGCCCCATCTTGAGGACGTCGCGGAACTCCTCGGCCTTGGCGGCGAAGGCCTCGCGCAGCACGGTCATCGCCTCGAGGAGTTCCCGTACGGCGATGACCGTGGCGACGTTGACGGCCGTCGGGTAGACGTCGTTCGTCGACTGGCTGAGGTTGACATGCTCGTTGGGGTGCAGGTGGTGGTAGTCGCCCTTGGCGTGCCCCAGGATCTCCAGCGCCCGGTTGGCGACGACCTCGTTGGCGTTCATGTTCGTCGACGTGCCGGCACCGCCCTGGATGACATCGACGATGAACTCGTCGTGCAACGGCCCGCCGGCCCGGATCTCCCGGCAGGCGGCGGCGATGGCGTCGGCCCGCTCCGGATCGAGCAGCCCCAGGTCTTCGTTGGCCCGGGCCGCGGCTTCCTTGACGGCGGCGAGCGCATTGATCAGGTGCGGGTAGGTGGAGATCGGCGTACCGGTGATGGGGAAGTTCTCCACGGCGCGCAGGGTGTGCACGCCCCAGTAGGCGTCGGCGGGTATCTCGCGATCGCCGAGCAGATCGTGTTCGCGGCGGTGGCCGGCGGCAGTCATGGTGCAGGTGGTCCTTTGTGAGGTGGGGGAGGGGAGGGGGCGAGTGAGGTGACGGGGCGTCAGATGCCCTGCGGGGTCAGGGAATCCGTCGCGTGGAGCGTCCCGACCGGAGCGCCACCGCCGATGACGGGTGTGGTGGCGAAGGCGGCGAGGACGTCGGGGTCGACCCCGCAGTGCGCCAGGGCCGCCGCCGTCACCGGCATCCGGGCGCGGTCGGCGCCGTCGGCTATCTTCACGCCGACCGCCCGTCCGTCCGGCAGCGCCGCGATCTGCACCCCCTCGAAGCCGTCCTTGGCGAGCAGACCGGGCACCGCCCGTACCAGGCGGGCCACGTCCCGGCCGCTGCCGGAGACCATCTCCGGGTGCGCGCGCATGGCGTGCGCGACCCGGCCCTCGTCGGTGCCGGGGGCGGCCGTCGCCAGCCGGGCCGCGGCCCGGGTCAGACCGTGCAGGGAGACGGAGAACAGCGGGGCGCCGCAGCCGTCGACCGTGACCTGGGCGATGCCCTGGCCGGTGAGGTCCTCCACCGTCGCGGCGAGTTCCCGCTGCAACGGGTGCCCGGGGTCGAGGTAGTCGTCCAGGCGCCAGCCCCGGGTGCGGCACGTCAGCAGCATGGCGGCGTGCTTGCCCGAGCAGTTCTGCGCGAGGCGGGTGGGCCCGAGGCCCCGGCGGATCCACGCGTCCCGTACGGCGGGGTCGTACGGCAGATCGGGGACGTTGCGCAGGTCGTCCTCGGTCAGTTGGCCGAGGGCCAGGATGTCCCGGGCGCCGGCCAGGTGCCGTTCCTCACCGGAGTGGCTGGCCGCGACCAGGGCCAGCGCCTCGTCGTCCAGCGGCGGCAGCCCCGCGCGCAGCAGACCGACCGCCTGGAGAGGCTTGAGCGCCGAGCGCGGGTAGAACGCGGCCTCGATGTCGCCCGCCTGGAACGCCACGCTCCCGTCGGCCGCCAGCACCACGACCGAGCCGTGGTGGACGCCCTCGACGAGCCCTCCGCGCACCACATGGGCGACGGGGACGTGGGCCGGTACGCGGAGCGCGGGCGGGTCGCCCGGAGTGCGGTGCGGCGGCAGGGTGGTGGTGCTCTGACTCATGATCCGTTCTCGGTGCTTTCGGTGCTGTTGCTGTCTTCGGTGCTGTGGGTGTCTTCGGTGTGCGGGGTGTGCGGGGTGCTGCCGGGGCCCGTCGCGCGCCCGGCGCTGTCGGGGGCCGGCTGTCCGCCGCTCTCGCGCGCCGCCGCGTCCCGGAGGATGCCGACCCGGCCCCGTACCAGGAACCAGCCCCCGACCAGGGCCGCCACGATCGCGGGCAGCGACAGCACGGTGGTACGGCCGGCGCCGCCGTCGGCCCACATCAACACCAGGACGAGGGCGAGAAAGGCCAGCGTGACGCACTCGGTCCAGGGTGATCCGGGGAGCCGGTAGCCGGGGCGGACGAGCAGCCCGGCCCGCGCCTTCCGCCAGAAGAGCAGATGACAGACCATGATCATGGCCCAGGTGCTGAGGATGCCGATCGCCGCGAAGTTCAGCACGATCTCGAACGCCTCGCTCGGCACGACGTAGTTGAGCCCCACGCCCAGTACGCACACTCCCGAGGTGAGCAGGATGCCGCCGTAGGGGACCTGGCTGCGGCTCATCACGCCGGTGAACCGCGGCGCGGAGCCGGACATCGCCATCGAGCGCAGAATGCGCCCGGTGGAGTAGAGGCCGGAGTTGAGGCTGGACATCGCGGCGGTGAGCACGACGAGGTTCATCACGCCGCCCGCGGCCGGTATCCCGACCCGGGACAGCACGGTGACGAAGGGGCTCTCGGCGGCCGAGTACGAGCTCCAGGGCAGCAGCATCGCCAGCAGCACCACCGAGCCGACGTAGAACAGCGCCACCCGCCACATGATGGAGTTGATCGCCCTGGGCATGATCTTCTCCGGCTCCGCCGTCTCGCCGGCCGTGACACCGACCAGCTCGACCGAGGCGTAGGCGAACACCACACCCTGGATGACCAGCAGCATCGCCAGGGTCCCGGTCGGGAAGAGCCCGCCGTGGTCGGCGATCAGCGAGGGGCCGGGGGAGTGGCCGGCCACCGGGTGCTGGGTGACCAGCAGAAAGATGCCGATCAGCATGAAGACGACCAGCGCACCGACCTTGACGATCGCGAACCAGAATTCCAGCTCGCCGAAGATCCTCACGGAGATGAGGTTCACGGTCAGCACGACCGCGAGCGCGATCAGCGCGATCACCCACTGCGGGATATCGGAGAACATGCCCCAGTAGTGCGTGTAGGTCGCCACCGCCGTGATGTCCGCGATCCCGGTGGTCGCCCAGTTCAGGAAGTACATCCAGCCCGCGACGAACGCCCCCTTCTCGCCGAGGAATTCCCGCGCGTACGACACGAACGCACCCGAGGACGGCCGGTGCAGCACCAGCTCGCCCAGCGCGCGCACCACCAGGAACGCGAACAGGCCGCAGACCGCGTACGCCACCGCCAGCGACGGCCCGGCGCCGGCGAGCCGGCCGCCCGCGCCGAGGAAGAGCCCGGTGCCGATGGCCCCGCCGATCGCGATCATGTTGACGTGCCGGGAGGTGAGGGACTTCTGGTACCCGGCATCACCGGCGTCCACATGCCCGCCCGACGGCCGCTGTGCGGCGTCCTGTCCTGCTCCCTGTTGCTGCTGCCGTTCCGCCTGCCGGAGGGATTGCTCGCTCACGCGTGATCCTCGTCTTCCGTGGAGGGGGTCGTACGGTGTTGCGGCCGCACGATGGTGGTCAGCGTCGTCTCGACGCGTGCGAGGTGGTGCCGCATGGCTTCCACCGCGTCGTGTTCGGAGCTGTCGACGAGTGCCTCGACGATCGCCCGGTGTTCCCGGTTCGACTGCTCGCGCCGGCCGCCGAGCTCGTTGAGGAAGGCCGACTGGCGGGCCAGCGCATCGCGGATCTCCTCGATGACCCGGCGGAAGACCGGATTGCGGGCCGCCTGCGCGACGGCGAGATGGAAGAGGGAATCCATCGCCACCCATGCGGTGGTGTCGGTCTCCTGCTCCATCCGCTCCAGCAGATGGGTCAGCTGATCGAGGTCCTCCGGCGTACGGCGCACCGCCGCGTACCCGGCCACCGGGATCTCCACATGCCGGCGCACTTCGAGGAGGTCGCTCGCCGCGTAGTCGCCGAAGGTCGGGTCCGCCACCGCGCCGTCCGAGACGACGAAGGTGCCCTTGCCGGTACGCGAGACCGTCAGCCCCATGGTCTGGAGTGCGCGCAGCGCCTCCCGGAGCACGGGTCTGCTCACTTCCAGCCGCCGGCAGAGCTCCGCCTCGGAGGGGAGCTTGTCCCCGACCGCGTAGTCGCCCCGCTCGATGGCGCCGCGCAAGTGGTGCAGGACCGCTTCCATCGCGCTGATCCGCCGGGGCACATCGCCAGCTGTCTGGCTGTCTGACAGGTTCACCCGTGGATCGTCAGTTCCCGCCGGGGGAGCTGTCAAGGGGTGGGGCGCAGGGGATTCCCCGTGGGCCGGCCCCCGCGCCCCTTCGTGACGGCGCCGCTACTGCGGGTGCGGCGTCTGCTGCTCCGGCCGCCCGGTTCCGCGGAAGTCCAGCAAGTAGAAGACCTTGTCGTAGCGGCGGCCGCCCATGGCGACGAAGTCGGGGAGGCGGCCGTATTCGCTGAAGCCGAGCGACCGGTAGAGGTCCAGTGCCCGGGTGTTGTCGGCCCGTGCGTCCAGGGTGAGGACCTCGATCCCCGCATCCCGGGCGTCCTCGACCAGAGCGCTGGTCAGCGACCGGCCGATGCCCTGGCCATGAGCCTCCGGCGCCACCGCGAGCTTCTCCAGATCCGCGTGCTGCCGGTTGGTCGGACGGGCATAGCGCAGCCAGTACCCCAGCCCGACCAGCCGGCCGCCCGCATACGCCGCACGCAGCGCCCCGTCCCCGGACCGTGCGGCGCGCAGCACGCGGTCGACGAGCTCCGCCACCTCGTCCGCGCCGGGCGGGTCGACCCAGCCGAGCGGCGCGCCGCCGCGGACCAGGTCCGCCAGGATCCGGTGCACCGACGCGGCGAAGCCGGCCGCCAGCTCCGGATCAGCGGTCAGTCGTATCGCGTCGAGGATGTCGGGCGCGGGGCCCGTCCCACTGGTCGTCACTGCATTCATGATCGGCAGCCTAGGCGGGTCCGCACGGTCCCGTCCGGCTCGCGCTCCTGGCGGACTCGCCCCGCGGATTCTGCGGAGTGCGCGGATTCCACGGGGACTGCCGGGCGGCCGGCCGTACGGACCGTCGTGACGCGGACGGTCAGTGTGCGTCCGCCCATCGGTAGCGGTGCTCGGGGCGTCCGGTGTCGCCGTATTTGAGGGTCAGGGTGATGTGGCCGCCGCGTTCGAGGTGTTTGAGGTAGCGCTGGGCCGTGGAGCGGCTGACACCGGCGCGTTCGGCGACCTCGTGGGCGGACAGCGGATGCCCGGCCGCGCCCAGGACCCGGCGGATCAGATCGACGGTCGCCGCCGAGTGGCCCTTGGGGAGCTCCGTGTGCGGGGAGTCGGTGGTCCTGAAGGCGCCGAAGATCCGGTCCACCTGCTCCTGGCCGGCCTCGCCGCGGCCGCCGACGCCCTCCACGGTCCGGCGCAGCGTCGCGTAGCCGTCGAGCTTGGCGCGCAGTCCGGAGAAGCCGAACGGCTTGACGAGATATTGCAGCGCACCGCAGCGCATCGCGTCCTGGACCGTGGCGACATCACGGGCCGCGGTCACCATGATCACGTCGGCGCGGTGGCCGAGCTGCCGTAGCCGCCGCACCAGCGTCAGGCCCGTTTCGTCGGGCAGATAGTGGTCGAGCAGCACCAGATCGACATGGGTGCGCTCCAGGGTGGCGAGTGCCTGGGCGGCGGTGTGGGCGCGGCCGGTGACCCGGAAGCCGGGGACCTGGGACACATACGCGGCATTGATCTCGGCGACGTGGAAGTCGTCGTCCACGACCAGCACATCGATCATCGTGGCGCCCCGCCGGCCAGGGGTCTTCGCCCCTGTGGCTCCGCACGCCCGTGGCGCCGCGGCCGTCGCCGTACTCCTGTCACCGTGGTATCCTCTTCACCAGTGGTTCTTCGTTCACCGTGGCTCTCACGTTTCACCGTGGCTCTCCCGCCGCCGTGAGCCGACGCTCCGGGGAGTCGTCCTGCCGGGCGAGTGCCTCGGGGAGGACGACGGTGAAGACCGCGCCGCCGCCCGCGCGGGCGGTCACCCGGGCCATCCCGCCGTAGCGCTCGGCGAGCCGGCGCACCAGCGCGAGGCCGATGCCGCGGCCGCGGTGGAAGGCCGCCGGGTGCGCGGACGACGGAGCTCCGGCGGCGGGCGGGGCGGCCTTGGAGGACCAGCCCTCGGCGAAGATCCGCTCCCGCAGCCGCGGCGGCACCCCCGGCCCCGTGTCCGAGACCCGCAGCACGGCCGTGGTGCGCTCGGCCCGCAGCTCCACCTCGACGAACGGTTCGTCGCAGCGGCGCTCCGTGGTGGCGTCCAGCGCGTTGTCGATGAGATTGCCCAGCACGGTCACCAGGTCGCGTGGATCGACCACCGCGTCGGGCAGCAGCGTCGTGGACGACACCCGCAGCGACACCCCGCGCTCGGCCGCGACGGCCGCCTTGCCGACGAGCAGCGCCGACAGCAGCGGATCGTGCACCCGCTCCGCGATCTGCTCCGCGGACGCCCGCTGCGCACTGGCCACTTCGCTGACGAACTCCACCGCCTTCTCGTGCCGGCCGAGTTCCAGCAGACCGCGCACGGTGTGCAGTTGATTGGCATGCTCGTGGTCCTGGGCCCGCAGGGCGTCCAGCAGCCCCTGTGTGCTGTCCAGTTCGCGGCCGAGCAGCTCCAGCTCGGTGCGGTCCCGCAGGGTCACCACCGCCCCGCCGTCCTGGGTCGGCATTCGGTTGGCGACCAGCACCCGCCCGCCGCTGACGGCCAGCAGATCCGTGCCGTCCACCCGCCCGGCCAGCACATCCGTCGTACGGCCCGGCGGCAGCACCTCGTCCAACGCCCGGCCGGCCGCCCGCGCGTCCAGGCCCAGCAACCGCGCGGCCTCGTCATTGACCAGCCGGATGCGGCCGCGCCGGTCGAAGGCGACGACGCCCTCACGGATGCCGTGCAGCATCGCCTCCCGCTCGTCGAGCAGCGCGGAGATATCGGCGAACGCCACACCGTGCGTACGGCGCCGCAGCCGCCGGGAGAGCGCGACCGCGGCCAGCACGCCGACGGCCAGTGCGGCGCCCGCGTAGCGCAGCAGTCCGGGGATGGTGCCGAACAGCCGCCCGCGGACGCTCTCGTAGGCGATACCGACGGACACCGCGCCGACGATCCGGCCGTGGCCGTCGCGCAGCGGCACCTTGGCGCGGGCCGACCGCCCCAGTGTGCCGGTGTCGATCTGGCGCACCTGCCGCCCGGCGAGGGTCCGGCTCGGATCGGTGGAGACATGCCGCCCGATCTCGTCGGTGTGGGTGTGGGACCAGCGCACTCCGCGGGTGTCCATCACGACGATGTACAGCGCCCCTGTCGCGGTACGGATCCGCTCCGCGTCGGCCTGCACCGGCCCGTGCACCGTCGGTCCGGTGGTGACCAGCTCCCGGGCGAGGTCCGGGTCGGCGGCCGCGGTCTGGGCGATGGACAGCGCCCGGCGCATCGCCTGGTCGTCCAGCTCGGAGCTGAGCGGGGCGAGGAACAGGCTGGTGGCGAGCACCATGACCCCGGTGGTGAGGGCCACTTGCGCGGTCAGCACCTGCGCAAAGACCCGTCGGGGCCAGCGGATCCGCATCGGGTCTCCCTTGTCTCCGGCCCTCCGCCCTTTGCGGAACCGAATCTTCCCTTTTCATCTCGTGGTGCCCGCACCGTAAGCCGTGCGTGAGCGCGCGCACACCCCCTGGTGAGGACTTAGCCGTTCTAGCGTGAGCAGAATGAGCACAACAGGGTTTGCGCGCAGAAAGGTCGCTTGCGCCCATAAGGCTGCCGCTGTGGCCCGGATCACTCCTAGCCTCCCCAGCCATGAACAGCCACACGAGCCCCGCTATCGAACTGCGGGGTACGAGCAAGGCATTCCGGACTCCCTCGGGGGCGCTGCACACCGCCGTCCGGGATCTGGATCTGGTCGTCGAACGCGGTGAGTTCGTCGCGGTCGTCGGCCCCACCGGGTGCGGTAAGTCCACCACGCTGACGCTGGTCAGCGGGCTGGAAGAGCCCACGGAAGGCGAGGTGCTGGTCGCCGGTGAGCCGGTCCGCGGCATCGGCGACAAGATCGGGTTCGTCTTCCAGCAGGACGCGGTCTTCCCCTGGCGCACCGTGCTGTCGAACGTGATGGCCGGGCCCCGGTTCCGCGGCGTACCGAAGGCCGAGGCCAGGCAGCGGGCGCGGGAGTGGCTCGCCCGGGTCGGGCTCACGGCCTTCGAGGACCGCTATCCGCACCAGCTCTCGGGCGGGCAGCGCAAACGTGTCGCGCTCGCCGCGACCTTCGTCAACGACCCCGAACTCCTGCTCATGGACGAGCCGTTCTCCGCCCTCGATGTGCAGACCCGGGCGCTGATGTCGGACGAGCTGCTGGAGCTGTGGTCGGGGACCGGGGCCTCCGTCGTCTTCGTCACCCACGACCTGGAGGAATCCATCGCCCTCGCCGACAAGGTCGTGGTCATGACCGCGGGGCCGGCCACCGTCAAGGAGGTCTTCGAGATCGATCTGCCGCGTCCCCGCAAGGTCGAGACCGTCCGGCTGGAGCCCCGGTTCATCGAGATCTACCGGGAGATCTGGTCCTCGCTCGGCGAAGAGGTCCGGATCACCCGCGAGAGGGGTGCCGCGGATGCCGCCTGAGACCGTCACCGTGGCCAAGTCCCCGGCCGGAACCGGTCGTACGGACCGTTCGCAGGCCAGGGCGCGCGCCGCGCGTCACCGCAAACTCCTGGTCCACGGCACCCGGGTGCTGCTGCTCGTCGGGCTGATCGGACTGTGGGAGGGGCTGGCCCGCGCCGCCGTCATCGATCCGTTCAACTTCTCGATGCCCTCCAGGATCTGGGACCAGATGAGCCAGTGGGCGCTGCACGGCACCCCGCAGGGCTCGCTGTGGGAGCAGATCTGGTACACGCTCTACGAAGCGCTGCTCGGCTGGGTCATCGGCGTCATCGCCGGTGTGGTGCTGGGGATCGCGCTCGGCCGGATCCGCTTCCTGGCCGATGTGCTCGGCCCGTACATCAAGGTGCTCAACGCGCTGCCGCGGATCGTCCTGGCCCCCATCTTCCTCATCTGGTTCGGCCTCGGACCGGCCTCCAAGGTCGCCTCAGCCGTCGTCCTCGTCTTCTTCCCGGTCTTCTTCAACGCCTTCCAGGGCGCCCGGGAGGTCGACCGCAACCTGGTCGCCAACTCCCGCATCCTCGGCGCGAGCAACCGCCAGGTCACCTTGCAGGTGGTGATCCCCTCCGCCACCTCATGGATCTTCACCAGCCTGCATGTCAGCTTCGGCTTCGCGCTGATCGGCGCGATCGTCGGCGAGTACATCGGGGCGACCAAGGGCCTCGGCCTGCTGGTCGCGGCGTCCCAGGGCACCTTCAACGCGGCCGGTGTGTACGCCGCCATGGTGATCCTCGCCGTCGTCGCCCTGCTCGCCGAAGGGCTGCTGGCGTTCCTCGAACGGCGGCTCTTCCGCTGGAAGCCGGCCGACGCCGCCGACGGCCGCTGAACCGCTGAACCGCTGAACCCCGGCCCGTACAGCCCTCTTTCCCTTTTCCCTCTCACAAGGACGTGACCATGCGTACCCCGCTGAAGCTCTCGGCCGCCGTGGCCGCCGCCGCCCTGGCCCTGACCACCCTCACCGCCTGCGGCGGCTCCTCGGCCGCCGGCCCCGACGACAAGAACGGCAAGATCAAGATCATGGTGGGCGGCCTCGACAAGGTCATCTATCTGCCCGCGAGACTCACCCAGCAACTGGGCTATTTCGAGGACGAAGGCGTCCACGTCACGCTGCTGACCGAACCGGCCGGTGTGCAGGCCACCACCTCGCTGGTCTCCGGCGACGTCCAGGGCGTCGTCGGCTTCTACGACCACACCCTCGATCTCCAGGTCAAGGGCAAGCAGGTGGAATCGGTGGTGCAGCTCGCGCACGCCCCCGGTGAGGTCGAAGTCGTCTCCCGCAAGGCGGCCGGCGACCTCACCTCGGCCAAGGACTTCAAGGGCAAGAAGCTCGGCGTCACCGGCCTCGGCTCGTCCACCGACTTCCTGACCAAATACCTCGCGGTCAAGAACGGCGTGCAGACGAACGAGTTCACCCCGGTGGCGGTCGGCGCCGGACAGACCTTCCTCTCGGCCCTCCAACAGGGCTCGATCCAGGGCGGGATGACGACGGACCCGACGGTCGCGCAGATCCTGGACAAGAAGCTCGGCACGGTCCTCATCGACATGCGCACCCCCGAGGGCTCGCAGAAGGCGCTCGGCGGTCCGTACCCGTCCTCCAGCCTCTACATGAACACCGACTGGGTGAACAGCCACAAGGACACCGTGCGGAAGCTGGCCCGCGCCCTGGTCAAGACCCTCAAGTGGATGTCCACGCACACCCCCGAGCAGATCGCCGCGAAGATGCCGTCCGACTACGCGCAGGGCGGCAAGGAACTGTATGCCCAGGCGATCAAGGACACCCTGCCGATGTTCACCGAGGACGGTGTGATGCCGGCCGACGGCCCCGCAACCGTCGAACGCGTCCTGAAGGCCTTCAACCCCAACCTCAAGAACGCCACGGTGGACCTGAAGAAGACCTACACCACCGATTTCGTCAAGAAATAGGGCGGGCAGGCCGACCGGCGGACGGCACCGGGCGGGGCTCATACGAATACGAAGTTGCCCCCCGCCCGGGCCGGCGACGGATCGTCCACCAGCTGCCATCGCGGTACGGCATAGCTGTGCTGACGTTCCGGTCGACGGCATGCCGCACCTACCCGGCGCCGTCGCGCGCCTCCCGTCGCTCAGCCGCGCCGGAGCGTGATGTCGTCGTGCGAGGCGAGCCGCTTCCAGCGTTCCTCCGGGGCGCGTACGACGGGCATCAGATCGGCGGCGGGGAGCGGGCCCAGGTCCAGCGAGGTGAGCTCGACGACGTCCTTCACCGGCACCTGGAACGTCCGGAAGGCGCCGAGCGGCGGCGGCGCCCCCGCCTGTGCACCGGCCAGCGCACGGTCGGCGTCCCGGGTCAGGTCGGGGCTCTGGTCGAGGACGTACGCCGTCGCCGCCAGCGAGCCGCCCTGGACGAACGCCGCCACCTTCCAGAAGCGCAGCGGCACTTGTACGCCCCGGTACGGCGGGTCGCAGTCGTGCAGTACGGGCCCGGTGAGGACGGTCAGCTTCCGGTCGGGGCCGGCGGCGTGGTCGAGCAGATGGTTCTCCAGCCCCTGCCAGAGCTTCTTGCCCTGGTTGAAGACATCGGCCTGCGGGGCGGCGTTGGTGTAGTGAAAGGTGTCCTCATTGGCCTGGTCGGCCTCCGCGGCCTCGCCCCATACGGGATCGAGCCGGCGCACCAGATGCCCCTTGTCCAGGGAGTTGTCGCGGTACACGTCATCGCCGACCTGCCGGTCCTTGCCCAGCCGCGGGTCGAACTGCCAGCTGCACTCCCGCGGCACATCCTCCACCAGAAACCGACCGTCGATACAGACCGCGGCGGCCGCCGCCATCCGCCGGTCCGGGCGCAGCACCACGGTGAAGTGCGTGTACGGCAGCACCACCGTCTCCACGGCGGGGTTGCTCGGCATCGGCAGCGGTACCGGGACTCCGAGGAAGTGCTCGTCATAGCCCGTACGGTCGGCCAACGACGGCCCGGACGCCGTCCCGGCCACGGCCCCACCGGCCCGTGGGGAATCTGATGGGATCATGCGATAACCGCTTCCCGGCGGCGCGGACCGCCGACCGGTGCCCACCCCGAAGCCACTCGACCAGCCGCGCGCACCGGCGGCGGCTCCTTCCGCGGCGGCTACCGCGCCTTCCACCGCGACGTCCTGCCGCGATATGCGCCGCCCACCCGGAGCCCGAATCTGTATCCGGCCGGCCGGCCCGCCGACACGCTTCGGGAGCAGCGGCCGTTCACGGTGGGAGGGACGGGCGCGGCGGTCGCGCATGCGGTGGCGCACAGAGACGGGACGCGGCGCCGGGCGCGCGTCCCGTCCACGGATCACCCCATTCTTCCGCTGCCGGGTGAGAACGCGGGGCCCTACTCGGCGGGGTAGATGTCTCCGCTGGCCATACCGCTTTCCTGCTCACTCTGGGACGCGAGCCTGCGGGCCTTCTCCTGGAGCCGCTTGCGCTCCTCCGGGTCGCCGGACCGTTCCGCGGCCGCCTGCAATTCCTGGGCCTTGTCGCGCATCTGCTGGATTCGTCCGCGTGATTCTCCTGTGGCGCTCATGATCTGTCCTCGAAACCGTGTAGAGGGAGCTGCACCTTCCAGGCAATCAGGCTCGGCGGCCCTCGGCACGTCGAAGAGTCACGTTCCGCCAGGGCACGTATCCGGCTGTAATCAGTGGGGGCGGACGGATGCCGGGACAGGCGCCGCGACGGCCGATTCCGGGGATCGCGGAACCGTCCCGAACCGACCGGACCGGGCCGGCCGGGTCCCTCGGTCCGGGGCCGCCGAGGCGCGACCGCCGACCGCGGCGCGCCCGGCCGTACCGGCGTGTCTCCACCGGATGGCCTTCCTGAATGGCGAGGGCACACAGAAGGGACGTTGGCTGAACCACAGCACTCTCAACGTCCGCCGAGTGTCAGCGCTTCTGGTGTTTGACGCTCCCCTCGTTCAGTGGAGTCCCTCCATGACATCCGAACCAGCTCTTTGTGGGGGCGACGCCGGACTGTCCTCGACAGAACCCGGCGAGCACTTTCCGCCCATGACCCATGAGAAAAACTCGGCCCACACCCTTCTGTGGGAGGCAGTCACCAATCGGCCCTTGGAGGAAGTCGCCGCCCTGGTGGAACTGCTCAAGCGCAGCGGCGACGTTCCCAACCCGGGCGATGAAGCCCTCCGCATGGCAGTGGTCGCCCGTCCGGTGAGCGAGGTCGCCGCGCTCTTCGACATGCTGCGAGCCACCCCGCACACCGCGGAATCGAGCCATGAGGCACTGCGCGCGGTGGCCGTCGACAGATCCGTCGAGGAGGTGGCGCAGCTGATCGAGCTGTTCGACCGGACGAAGGCCGGTGCCGCCGGTGTCCACGGCATGGCCGATCACTTCCCGGCCGGCCCCGGGGACCCCTTCGAACCAGAACCCCAGCCCACCGCGTCCATGCATGTGCTCGACCCCGATGTGCGCCCCCTGGGCCCCAACGGGCAGCCGCTGCACTCCGCCCCGCGCGAGTCCGCGATGGGCCAGCCGCCCCAGCGCGCCCCCTGGGCCCAGCCGCCTGCCCGCACCATGCCGCAGGGCACCCCGCCGTGGGCCTCCTCGGGGGCCTCCGCGGGCGACGAGGGCCGGCCGCCGGGCTACGCGGTCTCCGGTGTGCTGCGGTCCGTCCTGCGCTGGCCCGCTGCCGTGGCCCTGGCGCTGTGCGGTCTGAGCCATCTGCCCGTGAACTCGTCGCATCTCCAGGGCGCCCAGACGACCGCCGGGCTCTCGATGGCCATCGCCATCGTCTACCTGCTGCTGGCCGGCTGGCTGGCGATGCGCGACACCGCCCTGGTCTGGACGGTGAGCGCCGCCGCGGCGATGATCATCATCGCCCTGCACGCGCTGTCCCGGGCCGGCGTCTTCGCGCCCATGGGCAGCGGCCTGGGAGAGACGGGCATGTGGCCCGAGCTGATGGCCGTGGGACTGGCGATCGTCAGCGCCGGGCTCGCGGGCGCGGCGCTGCTCTACCGCCCGCGCCCTTGGCGGCCGTTGACGCACGGGGCGGCGGGGCGCATCGGGCGTCGGACCGCGGGCACCACAGGGGCACGAGAGGCCGGGCACCGGACGCGCCCGCGGTGCGCCCCGCAACCTCGCTCAGCCCTCTCAGCCCTCTCAGTCCGCCCGGTCCGCCCGGTCCGCCCGGTCCGCCCGGTCCAGCCGGTCTGCCCGGTCCGCTTGCTCCGCTCAGTCCCTGGTCGAATACCGGTGCAGGACCCAGGCGGGCAGCACGAACCAGCAGACCACGAACCAGACGACCAGCCCCGCGACGACCCAGGGAACGGCGGCGTTGTGCAGGGCGATGCGCAGGATCAGCAGCAGCGCGGAGGTGACCGTCCCCAGCAGGAGGACGATGCCGAGCAGGGCCAGGCGTGAGGCCCACACCACCGTCTCGGGCTTCAACCGGTGGCCGGTGACCAGCCGGTGAAAGGTCACCGTGCCGATCAGCGCGCCGGTCGTGGCCGCCCCCAGCAGGACCGTCACCACGTAAATGGCCTTGTCGGTGGGCTCCAGCGTGGTGAAGCGCGGGGTGAAGGCGACGGTGAGCAGAAACGCGAAGAGGATCTGCACCCCGGTCTGGATCACCCGCACCTCTTGCAGCAGTTCGTTCCACCGCCGGTCGGCCCGCTCTTCCGGCGACTCGTCGCGCCCCTCGGACGTGTCACGAGGGCCCAGCGGCGCCACCCCGGCTCCTACCGTTTCTCGTCGATGCGGAACGCCAGCTCGTCGTCCTTCACCTCGACCCGCACCTCGCCCCCGGCCGTCAGCGCACCGTCCAGCAGCAGCCGCGAGAGCGCATTGTCGACCTCGCGCTGGATGGTGCGCCGCAGCGGCCGGGCCCCGTATTCGGGCTGATGGCCGCGGTGGGTGAGCCAGTCCACGGCGCCGGGCGTGAACTCGACGGAGATGTCCTGGGCGCGCAGCCTGCGGGTGGTCCCGTCGAGCAGCAGGGTGGTGATCTGGCGCAACTGGTCGTCGGTGAGCCGGCGGAAGACGATGATCTCGTCGAGCCGGTTGAGGAACTCCGGGCGGAAGTGTTCGCGCAAGGAGCCGAGCGCCCGTTCCCGTGCGCCGTCGCCCCCGTCGGCCCCCGTGCTGTCCGGGCCGAAGCCGAGCACTCCGCGGCCGCCGCTGAGCGCCTCGGAGCCGAGGTTGCTCGTCATCACGACAACGGTGTTCTTGAAGTCGACCCGACGGCCCTGGGAGTCGGTCAGATGCCCGTCGTCGAGGACCTGGAGCAGGATGTTGAAGACATCGGGGTGAGCCTTCTCCACCTCGTCGAGCAGCAGCAGCGCATACGGGTGGTGGCGCACCGCCTCGGTGAGCTGTCCCGCGTCCTCATGACCGACGTATCCCGGGGGAGCACCGACCAGCCGGCTGACCGTGTGCCGCTCCTGATACTCGCTCATGTCCAGCCGCACCATGCGGTCCTCGGTGCCGAACAGCGCCTCGGCGAGCGCGCGGGCCAGCTCGGTCTTGCCCACACCCGTCGGGCCGAGGAAGAGGAAGCTGCCGATCGGGCGGTCGGGGTCGGCAAGTCCGGCCCGCGACCGGAGGATCGCCTCGGAGACGGCCGTGACCGCGTCGTCCTGGCCGATCACCCGGGTGTGCAGCCGCTCCTCCAGCCCGAGCAGCAGCTCCTTCTCCTCCTGGGTCAGACTGCTCACGGGCACACCGGTCTGCCGCGACACGATCTCGGCGATGTCCTCCGCGGTGACCTGCACGATCCGTCCGTCGCTCAGCGGCTCGCCCCGGCCGGCCTCGATCCGCGCGGCGAGTACGGCGATCCGGTCACGCAGCTCGGTGGCCCGCTCGTACTGCTCGGCGGCGACCGCCTGGTCCTTGTCCCGCACCAGCTGCTCCCGCTCGCGTTCCAGGTCGCGTACGTCGGTGGCCTTGGCGCCGGAGCGGAGCCTGACCCGTGCGCCCGCCTGGTCGAGCAGGTCGATCGCCTTGTCGGGAAGGAAGCGGTGGGCGATATAGCGGTCCGAGAGCTCGACCGCCGCGAGCAGCGCCTCGTTCGTGTAGCGCACCTGGTGATGGGCTTCGTAGCGGTCCTGTAGCCCGCGCAGAATCTCCACCGTGTCGGAGACATCGGGCTCGGGCACGAGGATGGGCTGGAAGCGGCGGGCGAGCGCGGCGTCCTTCTCGATGTTGCGCCGGTACTCCTCCAGGGTCGTGGCGCCGATGACATGCATCTCGCCACGTGCCAGGGCGGGCTTGAGCATATTGCTCGCCTCCAGCGAACCGCCGTCTCCGCTGCCCCCGCCGGCACCCACGACCGTGTGCAGCTCGTCGATGAACACGATCAGCGACTCGGGGTGTGCGCGGACCTCCTCGATGATGCCGTTCAGCCGCTCCTCGAAGTCACCGCGGTAGCGGGTGCCGGCGACGACCGCCGTCAGATCCAGGGCGACCACGCGCCGTCCCGCCAGGTTCTCGGGGACGTCCCCGTCGGCGAGGCGCTGGGCCAGGCCCTCGACGATCGCGGTCTTGCCCACCCCCGCGTCACCGACCAGCACCGGGTTGTTCTTGCCCCGGCGCGAGAGCACCTCGATGGTCTGCTCGATCTGCTCCTCGCGGCCGATGACCGGGTCGATCCGGCCCGCCCGCGCCAGGTCGGTCAGATCGCGGCTGTACTTGTCCAGGGTCGGCGTGTCGTGCTTCGGCGGGGCGCCGTGCTCGGGTCCCGTGTGCTGGCTCCCGAGGCTGCCCTGCGGTGTGGCCTGCGGATCGAAGTGGGCGAGGTTCAGGATGCGCCCCGCTGCCGAGTCCATGTTGGCCGCCAGCGCGTCCAGCACATGCTCCGGGCCGATGTACGAGGCCCCGTTGTCCCGTGCCAGATCGTGCGCGCCCAGCAGGGCCCGCTTGACCGCGGGGGTCACGGCGACGCTGGCCTGCTTCGGCCCCGAACCCGCGCCGCGGTCGATCTCGGCCGCCAGCGTGTCGGGGTCCGCCCCCGCCTGTTGCAGCATGCGGCGGGTCGGTTCGGCGGCGAGGGCGGCCCGCAGGAGGTGCTCGGTGCCGAGTTCCGGGCTGCCGTGCTCGGCGGCGTAGGCGGCTGCGGAGGTCACCAGATCGCGGGCGGGCCCGCTCATCATGCGGGCGATGTCCGCCTGCCGGGGCGCGGGCTGACCCGGCTCGCCGCTCGCGGACTGCGCGGCACCGAAGAAGCGCGCGAGGAAGTCACCGAACGAGTCCGGGCCGTAACCCTCCGGACCCATGAATCCGTTGCCCATGTGTGTCCGTTCCGCTGTCACGGCGGTACCGCGACATGCTGCCTTGTCGGGTTCCTTGTGCTGTCGCTACGTGCTCCTGCCCGGCGGGTGCCCGCGAGAGGCGACGCCACACGTCGTACACGGCTTCACTGCTTCAGGATCAGGTCCCGCCACCCCATCCGCACCCGGGCAGGCCGGAGCCCGCCAACCCCGCGGCCGGGCCCGTGCCGGAACGCCCCGGCTCCGCCGTATGGCGCTCCCGGATGGCGCGGGTGCCCGGAAGGGATTTGGCTCGCAGTGCCCGGAGGGATGGTGCGCGGAGGGAAGCGGGGATGGCCGTCGAGAGTGTGCCGGCCGGTGACGGCGAACACCTGCTTCAGGACTTCCTGACGGCCGTCCACACCGCGCCCCCGTCACACTTCCTCGCCCTGGTCGACCGCTACGCCGCCCAGATCGGTCTGCGCCGGGTGGCTCTCTACCTCGTCGACCTCCAGCAGCGGCAGTTGACACCCCTCGACGGCGGGGAACGGCTCCTGGTGGACGAGTCGCCGGCCGGCTGGTCCTATCGCACGCTCGGGCTCCGCGTCGAGGAGAGCGCCGGCGGCCCGCTGACCGTCTGGCTGCCGCTGGTCGACGGCGCGGACCGGCTGGGGGTGGTGGGGATGCACGTCGATGCGCTGGACAGCGCCCTGCTGCGCCGCTGCCGGACACTGGTCTCGGTCCTGTCCATGGCGATCACCTCCCAGCGGGCCGTCAGCGACCACTTGGTGCAGCGGGCCCGTACGGACACCATGACGCTGCCCGCCGAGCTGGTGCGCTCCCTCCTGCCCCCGCGGACCGTCGCCAGCGCACAGGCCGTGTCCACCGCCGTCCTGGAGCCCGCCTACGAGCTGGGCGGGGACGCCTTCGACCATGCGCTGACCGAGTCGGTGCTGCATGCGGTGATTCTCGACGCGATGGGCCACAACCTCGCCTCGGGGCTGACGACGTCGATCGCGATGGCCGGCTGCCGCAGCGCACGGCGGATGGGCGCCGCCCTGCCCGATCTCGTCAAGACGGTGGACGAGGTACTCGCCGAGTGGCTGCCCGAGCAGTACTGCACCGGAATCGCCGCCCGGCTGGATGTCACCAGCGGGCTGCTGACCTGGTGCAACTGCGGCCATCCGCCACCCCTGTTGATCCGCGACCACCAGGTCCTGGAAAAGGCGCTGGAGCGCCCCGGCGAACCCCCGATGGGCATGCCCGCCGCACTCGGCGACGCCCCGCGCACGGTCCACCGGGCGGCGCTGGAGCCGGGGGACCGGGTGCTGCTCTACACCGACGGCGTGACCGAGGCCCGCACGGCCGGTGGCGGCCGCTTCGGCCTGGCGGCCTTCACCGACTCCATCATCCGGGCCACCGCGGCCGGCGAACTCGCCGCCGAAGCGCTCCGTCAGCTGATCCACGCCATTTTGGAGAGCCAGGACGAGAGACTGAGCGACGACGCCACGATCCTGCTGCTCGAATGGCGGCCGCCCGGGGCGCGTTGAACCGGGCCCCCGGCCGGCGGCGCGGCGTCACATCTCCTTGTGGATCCGGTTCAGATCGGCGGTGAGCCCGTCGAGCCAGATCACCGAGTCCAGGAGGAGAGCGGCGGCCAGCGCGCGGGTGTCCCGGTCCGGGCTCTCGCGCGCGATGGCCGGGGCCACCGCCAACAGGGCGCGGATGTCGAGTGGCCTGGCCTCGTCCCAGGCCACCTCGCCGTCCGTGCGCAGATGCCGGGCGAGGGAACGGTAGTCGGCCGCCGTCCGGTCGGCCGCATGCCGCAACCAGGCGCCGACCTCGTGCGCGGTGATCCGGCCGGGCCGGCCGGGCAGCAGCCGTTCGCCGCGCCGCGCGTCCGACCCGGCGACCAGCAGCGCGGGCCAGTCCGGCTGCCTGGCGGTCTCCTCCCGCAGCTCGCAGTGGTACTGGGCCAGGCTCTCCTGCGCGAGGGTGAGGGCACGGTTGATCGTGAAGATGTCGGTGCTGCCGGAGCGTTCGACGACCCGTGCGGTGGTGTGCCCGATGGCGTCGGCGATGGCCGAGCACAGCCCTGCCATGCTTCTGCGCACCTCCCGGCCCGCGCCCCGCGGCCAGGCCACCAGCCCGCAGGCCAGCCCGATGAGACTGCCGACCAGCACATCCACCAGCCGGACCGGGGCCAGCTGCCAGGTGACGGGGGAGACCTGCGCGAACAGCGTGGCCACGACCAGCGTGAACCCGCCCTGCGCCCAGGCCAGCCCGCGCAGCGGCCCCAGGATGAACGCCACCAGCATCACCACCGGCAGCACGACCGCGTAGACCGTGTCCCGGTCGTGGACCAGTGCCAGCAGCCCGCCGGCCAGTACCGCGCCGACCAGTGTGCCGCTCAGCGCCTGCCGGACCGCGGACCACGTCTCCAGGGTGGTGGTACGGGTGAGCGTGAGCGTCGCCAGCAGGACCCAGAAGCCGTGCTGGAGGTCGAGGAGTCCGGCGATCCACCGCGCGGTGGCCAGGCCGAGCGCGAAGCGGCAGGCGTTCTGGAAGATCACCGAGCGGGGGGTGAGATGCGTGGTCAGCCGCTGCCACCACAGCTGGTGGGCGTGCGACTGCGCATAGGCGAAGGCGTGCCCGGCGGGGCTCCGTTCGACGGACCGGTCGCCGAGCAGCAGCCGGGTGGCCAGGGCGAGTACGACGGCGCAGTCGGCGGCCTGCACCACCTGGGACCGGCGGCGCAGATAGACCAGCCGGTCGTCGGCGCTGAGCCGCTCCAGGGTGTCCACGGCCCGGTGGGCCCGCACGGGGTTCAGCTCACTCTGGAGGGCCGCCGCGGAGGGACCCTCGCCGGGCAGCAGCCGCTTGCCGCGCCGCAGTGCGCCCGCCGCCTCACGGGCGGCGGCGCTGATGCCCTGGAGCAGCACCACCGTCTCCGGGTGGTAGACGTCGTGCGGGCCGGCCGCGGTGTGCAGGGTTTCCAGCCGCGCCAGCAGGGTGCGGACACCCTCGGTGGCGTGCGCCATGGCCTTGTGGGTGAGGCTGGGGGAGGCGGGCAGATCGGCGGGCGGCACGCGGGACGGACGCAGGGCGTCCCCGGTCCGGTGCGCCCGTGCGAGCGCCTCCACGGGGAGGGGCCCGCCGTGGTGGTCGGCCAGGTCCGCGGCGGCGTCGGCGGCGTCGGCCAGCAGCCGGCAGAAGGGCGGGGTGTCCGGTTCGGGCAGCACGAAGCGCTGGGCCAGCGCGAGCAGGACGGCTCCCAGCAGGAAGCCGGACAGCCGCTGGCCCAGGGCCTCGGGGGCATAGGGCGGGAAGCACGGCAGGATGTAGAGCAGCTGCATCCCGGGTGCCGCCCCGGCGATCCGCGGTCCGGTGGTGCCCGCGTACGCCACCACGAAGCCGATGACGAGCATGCCGAGGACGGCGGCCCAGGTCTGCACGGCGAGCAGCGTGCCCAGCGTGACGAGCGCCAGCCCGGCCGGGATCGCCGTGAGGACGGTCGCGGCGCGCTGCCGCCCGGACCCCGGGATCCGGGCCAGCACGCCGAGGGCCACCACGGTGAACGTGGCGTAGACGGACATGACGGTCAGGCCGAGCGCGTAGCGGCAGAGGTAGAACGCCACGCACGAGCCCACCGTCACCCGGACCGCGTTGCCGACCACGGAGCGGTGTCCGCGCAGACCGTGTCTGCCGTGCTCCAGCAGATAGCGCACTCTGCGCAGCACCGCCCCGGCGGGCCCGCCGGCCGACCGCCGCGGCCCGGACCGCGGGGAAGCTCCCTGTAGCGGGCTCACCTCTCCACTATTGGCCAGCGGGTCCGGCTCCGCACCGCGCGGCGCCCCGGCGGCCGCGTCGAGGAGGCGGCCGCCGGCCGGCCCGGGTCCACCGGCCCGGAGCGGTTCCTGCGGCACTGCCGCCCCGGGCCCGGAAGCGCCCCGTACGTCGAACAGAAATATCTCTCGCAGGAAGAACGGGACCACCACAGGAAGGCACGGGCCGCGGAGGGGAGTTGGCGATCTCCGCGGCGGGCCTGCGCGGACGCGGACCGTAGACTGCGGCACGTGACGGAGAAGATGGCGGGCGCCGTGAACACCGGAGACGCGGAGCGGCCTGCGCTGCCGGCCACCAGTTGGGCGGTGCTGGGCCTGCTCTCCTTCGGTGAGGAGCTCTCCGGCTACGACCTGAAGAAATGGTCGGACGGGTCGCTGCGCCTCTTCTACTGGAGCCCGTCCTTCAGCCAGATCTACGGCGAACTGAAGCGCCTGGAGAAGGTCGGTTACGTCAGCTCCCGGATGGTCGCCCAGGAGACCGGCAACCGCGACAAGCGGGTCTATGTGATCACGGACGAGGGGATGGCGGCGGTCCGCCACTGGGCGCGCGAGGCGCCGGTGGAACCTCCCGTCCTCAAGCACGGGGTGATGCTGCGGCTGTGGCTCGGTCATCTGCTGGAGGCCGACCGGATGCGTGAAGTGCTGGGCCGCCACCGGGAGTACGCGGAGACGATGCGGCAGCGCGCCGAGGTGGACGTCGCGGGCGCCCACGCCGAGGAGGCCTGGGCCTACCCCTCGCTCGTCCTGAAGTGGTCGGAGCGCTACTACACCGCCGAGCGGGATCTGGCCGATGCCATGCTGGCCGACCTGGAGGAGCGGGACCGCAGGCACCTGTAGGGGTGTGGGCCGGACGCCAACTCGGTCTGCGGGACGGTGGATTCCTGAGCCCGTGACGCGGGGACGCGGGGCCGTCGTCCGAGACGCCGGACGGCGGCGACACGTCCACGGTCAGCCGGCGAGGACGCGGGCGCGGCAGTCGGCCGGAGTTCCCCACGCGTCCCGCAGCGGGCGGGCCTTGCGGATCCACAGCGAGAGGGCCGGCTCCTCCGTGTAACCGAGGGCGCCGTGCAGTTGCAGTGCCGTACGCGCCGCGGCGTAACCGGCCTCGCCCGCCGCGACCTTCGCCGCCGCCACCTCCCGGCCCGCCGACGGGGCGCCCGCCGCCAGCGCCAGGGCCGCCGCGTACACCAGCGGCTGGGCGAACTCCAGCCCGATGAGGGTGTCCGCCAGCCGGTGCTTGACCGCCTGGAAGGAGCCGATGGGCACCTGGAACTGGGTGCGTTGTTCGGCGTAGGCCACCGTCGCCGCGAGCAGGGCCCGGCCGAGGCCGAGGGACTGCGCGGCGGTGGCGAGCCGTGCGACATCGACGGCGTGCGCGGCGGCCGCGGTCACCGCGGGGCCGCTGGCCAGGACAGTGCCGCCGAGCGGCCGGGCCAGCCGTCGGGCCGGATCGAGGGAGGGCTGCACGGGACCGTGGGCGTCCGTACGGCGTACCGTGTCGCCCTGGACGACGAGGACGGCATCGGCGGCATCGGCGTCCAGCGCGTAGGGGGCTCCGGCGCACAGGCTGACCAGGGCGTCGCCCGCGGCGATCCGCGGCAGCCACACCCCGGCCCCGGCCTCCTCGCCGAGACGCTCCAGCAACGCGGCCGCCGCCACCGTCTCCACCAGCGGGCCCGGCACCGCGTGGCGTCCCAACTCCACGAAGGAAAGGGCGAGTTCGACCGGCAGCGGACCCATTCCCCGGTGCCGCTCGGGAACGGCGAGCGCGAACACGTCCGCCGCCGCGACCCGCGCCCACAGCTCACGTCCCGGCTTCTGCTCCCCGGCCGCCCAGGCGCGCACCACGGCCGGTGTGCCGGACGCCCCCAGCATGCCGTCCAGCGTGCGGGCGAACTCCCGCTGCTCGTCGGTCAGGAGGAACCGCATCACCTGCGCCCCTTCGGCAGGCCGAGCAGCCGCTCGGCGACGATGTCGCGCTGGATCTCGTTGGTGCCGGCATAGACCGGCCCGGCGAGCGAGAAGGTGTACCCGTCGGCCCAACTCCCGTGCGCGGGTGCCTCGTCGGCGTCGTCGGCGAGCATGCCGTACGGGCCGAGCAGGTCCAGGGCGGTCTCGTGCAGGGCGATGTCCAGCTCGGACCAGAAGATCTTGTTCAGGCTCGACTCGGCGCCGATCGACCCGCCGGCCGCGAGCCGGGAGGCGTTGGCGTAGGTGAACAGCTGGTACGCGCGGGCGCCGATCAGCGCGTCGGCCACCCGCGCGGCCAGGGCCGGGTCCGCCGCCCCGGGAGCCTCGCGCCACAGTGCGGCCAGCCGCTCGGCGGCCGCGGTGAAGCGGCCGGGACTGCGCAGCGTCAGGCCGCGTTCGTTGCCCGCGGTGCTCATCGCGACCCGCCAGCCCTGCCCCGGCTCCCCGAGGACGTCCGCATCCGGCACGAAGACGTCGTCGAGGAAGAGCTCGGCGAAGGCCGGCTTGCCGTCCAGGCGGCCGAGGGGGCGTACCGTCACGCCTGGTGCGTCCAGCGGGAACATCAGATAGCTGAGCCCCTGGTGCGGCCGGGCGGTGTCCGGGTCGCTGCGGAAGAGCCCGAAGGCACGATCAGCGAAGGCGGCCCGGGACGACCAGGTCTTCTGCCCGTTCAGCAGCCAGCCGCCGTCGGTCCGTACGGCGGTCGAGCGCAGCGACGCCAGATCCGATCCCGCCTCCGGCTCCGACCAGGCCTGCGCCCAGATGACCTCGCCGCGGGCCATGGGGCCGAGGATGCGGGCGCGTTGGGCGTCGGTGCCGTGCTCGAAGAGGGTGGGGGCGAGGAGGTTGATGCCGTTCTGGCCGACCCGTCCGGGGGCGCCCGCGGCGTAGTACTCCTCCTCGAAGAGCAGCCACTGGAGGAGCGAGGCACCCCTGCCGCCGTACTCCTCGGGCCAGGAGACGACCGACCAGCGGTCCGCGGAGAGCCGGTGCTCCCACTCCCGGTGGGCGGCGAACCCCTCCGCGGTCTCCAGCGACGGCAGCGGTTCGGCCGGTACGTGCCGGGCGAGCCAGTCGCGGGCCTCGGTGCGGAACTCCTCGTCCGCGGCGCCGACTTCGAGGTCCATCAGGCCCCCGCCTCTCGGGTGGCGGTCGCGACCGGCCCCGCCCGTTCGGCGTGCACGGGCGCGTCGTCGTGGGCAGCGGGCATCCGCCCTCCTTCCCTAACAAGTGTTTGGTAGATTAACGTACCGGCACGAGCAGCGTCGAGGCCTCCGCCACCGCCGAGCGCCTTCGGACCCCGATCCGCAGCCGGCTGCGGGAAGAGGAGGCCCACGGATGACACCGCCCCCCTACGTGCCCGGCCATCACCTGCTCGACGGCCGGACCGCCGTCATCACCGCGGCCGCCGGAGCCGGCATCGGCGGCGCCACCGCCCGCAGATTCCTGGAGGAAGGCGCCCGTGTCGTCCTCGGCGACGCCCATACGCGCCGGCTGAAGGAGACCGCCGAGGCGCTCGCGGCGGAGTTCGGCGCCGCCAAGGTCGCGTCCCTGCCCTGCGATGTCACCGACGAGGACCAGGTCGACGCCCTGCTGGCGAGCGCCGAGGAACGCCATGGGCGCCTCGACATCGTGGTCAACAACGCCGGGCTCGGCGGCACCGCCGACCTCGTCGAGATGACCGACGCACAGTGGGGCAAGGTCCTCGATGTGACCCTGAACGGCACCTTCCGCTGCACCCGGGCCGCCCTGCGCCGGATGAAGGACACCGGCAGCGGCGGCGTGATCGTCAACAATGCCTCGGTGGTCGGCTGGCGTGCCCAGCGCGGCCAGGCCCACTACGCCGCGGCCAAGGCCGGGGTGATGGCGCTGACCCGGTGCGCGGCCATGGAGGCCGCCGAGTACGGCGTGCGGATCAACGGGGTCGCCCCCAGCCTCGCGATGCACCCGCACCTGGCGAAGGTGACCACGCCCGAGCTGCTGGCGGAGCTCACCGAGCGGGAGGCGTTCGGCCGCTACGCCGAACCATGGGAAGTCGCCAATGTCATCGTCTTCCTGGCCGGCGACTACTCCTCGTACATGACCGGGGAAACGGTGTCCGTCAGCTCCCAGCATGCGTGAGGCGCGACGGGCGCGCCGGGCCGTGTGCCGCACCGCCCCGGGGAGGGCGCCCGCCGGCGCCCGTCGACCGCGCCGCCCCGCACCGCCTTGCGGAACCGGCCGTCACCTCCGCAGAATCTGACCAAGGAGACCACCATGTCCGAGGCCTATATCGTCGACGCGGTCCGCACCCCGGTGGGCAAGAAGGGCGGCGGGCTGTCGGCCGTCCACCCCGCCGACCTGGGCGCTCATGTGCTGACGGCGCTGATGGCGCGCAGCGGGGCCGATCCGGCCGCCGTCGAGGATGTCGTCTTCGGCTGCCTGGACACCGTGGGACCGCAGGCCGGGGACATCGCCCGGACGTGCTGGCTGGCCGCCGGACTGCCCGAAGAGGTGCCCGGCGTCACCGTCGACCGCCAGTGCGGCTCCTCGCAGCAGGCCGTGCACTTCGCGGCGCAGGGGGTGCTCTCCGGTACCCAGGACCTGGTCGTCGCGGGCGGGGTGCAGAACATGTCGCAGATCCCGATCGCCTTCGCCAGCCGGCAGGCCGCCGCTCCGCTGGGGCTGACCGAGGGCCCGTTCGCCGGGTCCGCGGGCTGGCGGGCCCGCTACGGCGAGGCGCCCGTCAACCAGTTCCACGGCGCCGAGCTCATCGCCGCCAAGTGGCACATCTCCCGTGCGGACATGGAGGAGTTCGCGCTCCGCTCGCACCAACGGGCCGTCCGCGCCCTCGACGAGGGCCGCTTCGACCGTGAGACCGTCCCCTTCGGTGAGGTCACCGCCGACGAAGGGCCGCGCCGCACCACCTCGTTGGAGAAGATGGCCGGGCTGCGGCCGGTCGTCGAGGGCGGCCTGCTGACCGCGGCGGTCTCCTCGCAGGTCTCCGACGGCGCCGCCGCCATGCTCCTCGCCTCCGAGCGGGCGGTGGCCGAGCACGGCCTCACTCCGCGGGCCCGTATCCACCATCTGTCGGTGCGCGGCGAGGACCCGATCCGGATGCTGTCCGCCCCGATCCCGGCGACGGCGTATGCGCTGAAGAAGGCGGGCCTGCCGATCGACGCCATCGATCTGGTCGAGATCAACGAGGCGTTCGCGCCCGTGGTGCTGGCCTGGCTGAAGGAGACCGGCGCCGACCCCGAGCGGGTCAACGTCAACGGCGGCGCGATCGCCCTCGGCCATCCGCTCGGCGCGACCGGTGTCCGGCTGATGACGACGCTGCTGCACGAACTGGAGCGCACCGGCGGCCGGTTCGGGCTCCAGACCATGTGCGAGGGCGGCGGCCAGGCCAACGTCACCATCATCGAACGACTCTGATTCCTCATCAGGCAGGCGGGACCGGCAGCGCGGCCAGTGTCGCGCGCGCCTCGGTCATGAGCCGGTCGACGAGTTCCGCGCAGGACGGCAGATCCTCGATCACCCCGGCGACCTGGCCGGAGGCCATCACCCCCAGATCGGTACGGCCGTCGACCATCGACGCCTTCAGCAGCATCGGGGTGTTCGCGGCCAGCAGGACCTGGCTCCAGGAGAGCTCCCTGCCGTGTTTCATCGCCAGGCCGTCACGGACCATCTGCGCCCAGCTCAGGCCGGACAGCTTCCTGAACGACGCGGCCCGGCGGACCGCCTGGAGCAGCGCGGTGGCGCGCCCGGACCGCTCCAGCGCCTCGACCAGCTCGCTGCGCAGCATCCGGTGCGGCAGCCCGTCGACCTTGGTGGTGACGGTGATGTCCTTGGCGGCCGCCGCCAGATAGCGGTCCTGCACGGCCTGCGGCACGGTGCTGTCCGACGTCAGCAGAAAGCGGGTCCCCATGGCGACACCGGCCGCGCCGTAGGCGAGCGCCGCGACCAGGCCCCGGCCGTCGAAGAAGCCGCCCGCCGCGATCACCGGGATGTCGACCGCGTCCACGACCTGCGGTAGCAGCACGGTCGTGGCGACGCTCCCGGTGTGGCCGCCGCCCTCCCCGCCCTGGACGACGACCGCGTCCGCGCCCCAGGCGGCGACCTTCTCGGCATGGCGGCGGGCACCGACGGACGGGATGACGACGACGCCCGCGTCCTTCAGCCGGGCGATCAGCTCACGCGAGGGGGCCAGGGCGAACGAGGCGACCCGTACGCCCTCCTCCACCAGCAGACGCACCCGCTCGCCCGCGTCCGCCGCGTCCGCCCGCAGGTTGACCCCGAAGGGCGCATCCGTACGGGACGCGACTTCGCGGACCGCCGCGCGCAGCTGCCCGACGGTCATCGTGGCCGAGGCGAGAATCCCGAGTGCGCCCGCGTTGGCCGCCGCCGAGACCAGCCGGGGCCCCGCCACCCATCCCATGCCGGTCTGTACGAGCGGGTGGCGCACCCCGACGAGCTTCGTCAGCGGTGTCTCGATCCGGACGTCCGTCATGGCGTCGGCACCTCGCGCTCGCGGCGCCCCTCCGGGTCGAGGACGGTACGGATCAGCCGCAGTTCGTCCGAAGTGGGCTCCCGGGTGGGGGGCACCTCGTCGGGCAGTGCCAGCGCGAACCCGGTGGCCTCCTGGACCTCCCCGACCGTGACCCCGGGATGTACGGAGGCCAGCCGCATGGTGCGGTTCGGGGTCGCGAAGTCGAAGACGCCCAGGTCGGAGACGACGCGGGGGATGCGGTGGTAGCGGGTCGCGGACGGTCCGGCGGCGGCCGCGCTGTCGTACCCGACCCCGCTGATCATGTCGACTTTCTCGACGAAGACCCGCTTCGAGTGCTTCGGCACCCAGTAACTCACCGGATTGTTGAGGGTGTTGACCGGTGCGCCGCGGACGCCGAGGAGCTGGCGGGCGGGCCGCTGCCAGTCGCCGATGCAGGAGATGTTCTGGTTGCCGAAGCGGTCGAGCTGGCTTGCGCCCATCATCACATGGCGCCGGCCGCCGGAGACCATGGCGAGGTGCTGACGGTAGGGCAGCCAGCCCTCGGCCGCCCCGTCGAGGCCGACGATCATCGCCTCACCGTCGGTGAGGAGCAGATCGGGGGAGAAGGTGCGCTGGGCGAGCCGGGCGCCGATCGACGGGATCAGGCCCATCGGGCTCGCGAGCACCTCGCCGTTGTCGCGCCAGGCGTCGGCGCAGGCGATCGCGCAGTACTCGGCACGGGTCGTCGTGGTGGTGGCGCTCACTGCTGCTCCTCGTGCCAGGTCTGGACTGCGGACTGGTACGCCTTCTCGTCCCCGGACAGGAACCGTTCGGCGAACTGCGGCCAGGGCGTGGTCGCGTAGAGCTTCTGGAAGGGCTCGTCGCGGCCGTAGTCCGGGACGCAGGAGGTGAAGTGCGCGCCGTTCGGGGTCTCGACGACGCCGGTGACCGCGTGCCGCTTGACCAGCAGGGTCTGCGGGACGGCCCCGGCGAAGTCGTCCACGAGCCGCTCGCAGGAGACATACGCCTCGTCCGCGGCCTCGCAGAACAGGTCGTCGAAGTACGGGTCGGGGCCCAGGTACTGGCCGTTTCCGCGCCGGTCGGCACGGTGCAGGTGGACCAGCGCCGCGTCCATGCGCAGGGCCGGCATCGCGACGAAGGTCTCGCCGTCCTCGTAGGGCGACGTGACGGTCTTCAGGCCGGGGTTGACGCGCATCACGTCCGAGCCGAGGCCGGACCGTACGGGCAGGAACGGCAGCCGGTTGGCGGCGGCGTGCAGGCCCCACATGAACATCGCCTCGTCGATCTCCATCAGCTCGAACGCGCCGCGCTGACGGGCCGCGCGGAAATGCGGTTCGAGGGGGATCGAATCGAGGGTCGCGAACGCCGCGACGAGTCTGCGGATCCGGCCCGCGGCGGCGAGCAGACCGACATCGGGACCGCCGTACGAGACCACGGTCAGATCGGTGACATCGGAGCGCAGCAGCGCCCGCACCAGCGCCATCGGCTTCCGGCGGGAGCCCCAGCCGCCGATGCCGAGGGTCATACCGCTGCGCAGCCGGGAGACGACGTCCTCGGGCGTCATGGTCTTGTCGGTCACGGGTCAGGCCCCTTTCGTCGGTGTGCCGCCCGGCGCGCCGAAGGTGTCGCGGACGCGGTCGGCGACTCCGCTGAGGTTCGCCTCGAAGGTGAAGCCCTGCTCGAAGCGGTAGCTGCGCCGTACGTCGACGGGGTCGATGCCGTTGAGGGCGGCCTTGGCCAGACGGAGGAGAAAGCCGTCCTTCTGCGCGATCTCCCGCGCCAAGTCCCGTGCCGCCTCGTGCAGTGCGGCGCGCGGGACGACCTTCCAGACGGAGCCGTGGGCGTGGAGTTCGGCGGCGGTGGCGGTCCGTGAGGTGTAGTAGAGCGCGCGCATCAGGTGCTGCGGGACGAGCCGGGCCAGATGGGTGGCCGCGCCGAGCGCGCCGCGGTCCAGCTCCGGGAGCCCGAAGGTGGCGTCGTCGCTGGCCACGATGGCATCCGCGTTCCCGACGAGGCCGATGCCACCGCCCAGACAGAAGCCGTGCACCGCCGCGACGACGGGGACCTCGCACTCGTAGACCGCCGCAAACGCCTCGGCGCAGCCGCGGTTGGCGCCGATCAGGGCACCGTGCCCGCCGGATGCGGTGTCCCGCTGCATCTCCTTGATGTCGACCCCCGCGTTGAAGCCGCGGCCCTCCGCGGTGAGCACGACGCAGCGGACGGCGGGGTCACGGCCGGCCGCGCGCACGGCCGCGGCCAGGTCGTACCAGCCCTGTACGGGAAGGGCGTTGACCGGAGGGAAGTCGGCGGTGACGACGGCGATGCCCTGGTCCGGCTCGGAGGTGGAGACACCCATGAGCAGATCAGCTACCTTTCCACCAAGCGTTTGTTAGGTAGCGAAGTTAGCAGCGGATGCCGCGCTGCGGGAGGGGTGCCCGTTGAGCCTGGCTCTCGATCTGTCCGGACGGCTGGCCGTCGTCACCGGCGGCACCCGGGGTGTCGGCGCCGGCATCGCCCGCGCCTTCCTCCAGGCCGGAGCGGAGGTCGTGGTCTGCGCGCGACGGCCACCGGACGCCCCGGTCACGGCGGCCGGCCGCCAGGCGCACTTCCGCGCCCTCGACCTGCGCGACGCGGCCGCCGTACCCGCCTTCTTCGCCCGACTCGCCTCCGAATACGGCCGGCTGGACTGTCTGGTCAACAACGCGGGAGGCACGCCCTACCGGCTGCTGGGGGAGGCCGACGCCACGCGGCACGCCCGGGTCGTCGAACTCAACCTCCTCGCGCCGCTGACCGCCTCGCTCGCCGCGTACGAGGTGATGCGGGACCGGCCGGGCGGCGGGTCGGTCCTCATGATCGGCAGCGTCAGCGGCACCCGCCCCTCGCCCGGCACCGCCGCCTACGGCGCCGCCAAGGCCGGCCTGGACCACCTCGCCCGCTCCATGGCCGTCGAATGGGCCCCGAAGGTACGGGTCAACACCCTCGTCCTCGGCATGGTGCGCACCGAACTCGCCGCCCTGCACTACGGCGACGAGGCGGGAATCGCGGCCGTCGGCGCCACCGTCCCGCTCGGCCGGCTCGCCGAACCCGCCGAGATCGGCGACGCCTGCGTCTTCCTCGCCTCCGACCGCGCCGCGTATCTGACCGGCGCGAGTCTGCTCGTCCACGGCGGCGGGGAGCGCCCCGCCTTCCTCGACGCCGCCACCGTCAACCACCCCACCGCGCCCGACACCACGAAGGACACCTGACATGACCGGAAAAGGAGCACGGACATGACCGGCACGGGGATCTGCACGGGACGCGTGGCCGCCGTCACCGGGGCCGGCCGTGGCCTCGGCCGCGCCCACGCCCTGGCCCTCGCCGCCGAAGGCGCCCAGGTCGTGGTGAACGACCTCGGGGTGGCTCCGGACGGCGCCGGTTCCTCGGCCGGTCCGGCCCAGCAGGTCGCCGACGAGATCCGGGCCCGCGGCGGCCGGGCCGTCGCCCACACCGGCGACATCACCACCACCGACGGCGCGGCCTCGCTCGTCGCCACCGCCCTGGAAGCCTTCGGGCGCCTCGACACCCTCGTCAACAACGCCGGATTCCTGCGCGACCGGATGCTGGTCAACCTCGACGAGGACGACTGGGACGCCGTCATCCGCGTCCATCTCAAGGGCCACTTCCTGCCGCTGCGGCACGCCGCGGCGCACTGGCGGGCCGAGGCCAAGGCCGGCCGCAGGCCCGACGCCCGGATCGTCAACACCAGTTCGGGCGCCGGGCTGCTCGGCAGCGTCGGCCAGGGCAACTACTCCGCCGCCAAGGCCGGCATCATCGGCCTCACCCTCGTCGCCGCCGCCGAACTGGCCCGCTACGGCGTGCAGGCCAACGCCCTCGCACCGGCCGCCCGTACCCGTATGACCGAGCAGACCTTCGCCGGGACGATGGCGGCGCCCGCCGAGGGGGAGTTCGACGCGATGGCCCCGGAGAACGTCTCCCCGCTGGTGGTCTGGCTGTCCTCGGCCGACAGCGCCGGGGTCACCGGCCGGGTCTTCGAGGCCGAGGCGGGCCGGATCACCGTGATGGAGGGGTGGCGCCCCGGCCCCACCGCGGACCGGAAGAGCCGCTGGACACCGGCCGAGGCGGGCAAGGCCGCCCGCGAGCTGCTGGCCGCCGCCGGGACCCCACAGCCGGTGTACGGCGCGCGGTGACGCGCGACATCACGGCCCCGGACCGGGCGCCCCCGGTGGCCCTCCACGGCGTCCTTCAGCCGGAGAGCGTGGCACCACCGCGCGCACGCAGCCGCGGCGCGCTGACCGCGAGCAGACCGAAGGCGCCGAGGAAGGCCAGCACGGACGTACCGCGCAGGACGGACTCGATGGCGGGCCCGTCGGCGGCCGCGGTCGACGGGGAACCGCTGATGACCTCCAGCACCGTCGCCGCGACGGCCACGCTCACCGCACCGAACAGCACCAGCGAGGTCAGCACCACGCCCGACGCCGCACCCGTCCGCTCCGCAGGGACATGCGCCTGGGTGGCCACGTTCGTCAGCGCCCACCCCAGCCCGATGCCCACCCCGCAGACCGCGAAGACCACCGCGTACCAGCCCAAGGGCTGTACCCAGGTCAGCACCAGCAGCCCCGCACCGCTGGTGAGCATGCCGCAGGCCATCAGCCGCTCGGCACGCCACCGCAGGGCCAGCCGGCCGGCCCCGTAGCTGGCCGCGCCGACCCCGCAGGACAGCGCCAGGAAGATCACCCCGGCGTGGAACGGCGACAGCCCCCGCGCCTGTTGCAGATAGAGCGCCGAGAGCACCGCGATCAGGCAATAGACCACATTGGAGAGCGAACCCGCGAGGGTGATCACATCGAACTTCACATTGCGGAAGAGCGACAGATCGATCAACGGCTCCGGCGTGCGCCGTTCCACCACCACGAACAGCACGAGGGAGGCGACCCCGACCGCGACGGCGGCCAGAGTGGGCGCGGAGGCCCACCCCCAGCCCTGCCCCTGGTCGACCGCGAGCATCAGGCAGCTCAGGCCGAGGGCGACGGTCGCCGCACCGGGCAGGTCGAGACGGCGGGTCGCCCGCTCGTCGCGGGTCTCCGGCACAAAGCGCAGCACCAGCAGCGCGGCGGCCAGACACACCGGCACATTCAGCAGGAACACCGCACGCCAGCTGACGTGTTCGGCGAAGACACCGCCCACGAAGGGCCCCAGCGCGGTGCCGACGGCGCTGAACGCCAGCACCGTACTGACCGCCCGCCCCTGCCGGTCGTCACGGAAGTAACTGGTCACCACCGCCACGGAAACGGGAAAGATCAAGGCCGCGCCGACGCCCTGCACGATCCGGGCGGCAATGAGCCAGGGCGCGTTCTGCGCGGCGCTGCACACCACGGACAGGCCGGCGAACACCATCAGCCCGATCACGATGACCCGTCGCCGCCCGTGCAGATCGGCGGCCCGGCCACCGACGATCATCAATGCGCCGATCGCCACCATGTAGCCGCTGACCAGCCACTGGAGGTTGGTCGACGTGGTGTGGAAGTCCCGGGCGATGACCGGGAGCATCAGATCGAGCGCGAACCAGTCCATCTGCACGATGAGCATGGACAGCGCGGCAGCACAGATGACTGCCCGGTCCCGGTGGGAGAAGGTGCCGCCCTGGGCGGCCTCCTCGGCGTGGTCCGCCAGGTGATGGCGCACGAGCACTCCTCGGCGGTAAACCCGTAACCAACCGGTCTGCGCAGCCGTCTTGGTTCTCAGGATAGAAGGCGGCGTCCGGCGCCGCATGGCGGCGTCACCCTGGTGCCCCCCGGGGCGTCAGTCTCCTGGACCGGACGGCCCCGCGAGTGCGGCGGCGCGTGCCAGCAGCTCGACGAGCATGTCGAAGGTGAGCCGGCCGGTGAACGTATTGCGCTGGCTGGGGTGGTAGCTCCCGAGCACCTGGAGTTCCCGCCGCCGCCCGGTGGCGGGCAGGGTCAGCCGTACGCCGTGGCCGAACGCGGGGCGGGGCCGGGGGAGCGGCCACCCTGCCTCGCCCAGTACGGGCAGCAGCGCCTGCCAGCCGAAGGCGCCCAGCGCCACGACCGTGCGCAGGGTGGGGCCGAGAAGTTCGAGCTCCGCCGACAGCCATGGCCGGCAGGTCTGCCGTTCGGCGGGTGTGGGCCTGTTCTCCGGCGGAGCACAGTGGACCGGTGCGGTGACCCGCACTCCGTACAGCTCCAGCCCGTCGCCCCGGTGCGTCGCGGTGGGCTGCGAGGCGAGTCCGACCGCATGGAGGGCGGCGAACAGGAAGTCACCGGAGGCGTCCCCGGTGAACATCCGGCCGGTGCGATTGCCGCCGTGCGCGGCGGGTGCCAGCCCGACGATGGCCAGCGTCGCATCCGACGGCCCGAACCCCGGGACGGGACGCGCCCAGTACTCCTGGTCCCGGAACGCCGCACGCGGATGCGCGGCGACCTCCTCGCGCCATTCCACCAGCCGGGGACAGGCCCGGCACCCGGCCACCTGCGCGTCGAGCTCCGCGAGCCCGCCGCACCGCCCCGCGTGAAAGGCGGGAAAGGCACTGTCGTCAGGTCCCGGCGGCGACCCCGCCGCCCCTGTCTCGTCCATCCCGCCACGCTAGAGGACCGACGCGAAGGGTGAGGGGGCACAGGCGGTCGGCGAGCGGATGACGTGCGCTCGTGCCGGCCCGTGTGCCCGGAAAAAAACCTGGTTGCCGTGTTCGTGGCCCTGCGGCTATGGTCCTGGTCATCCGTCATCGAACAGAGGGAGTGGCGAGAGGCACAACGAACACAGAAGAACCGTGATCAGCAGCTCTGCTGACGACTGATCAACGGTTGAGAGGGCCTTCCAAGGCCGGAGTCGGACGAGATCCGACCACCCCTTCTCCGCTGCTCATAACAGGCAGCGTTCTTCGTCGAGTTCGTTCTGCGTACTCCCCTACCGGGCGATGCCCCGCACCACGGCATCGCTCGTCGATGACAAGGATTCCTCGTGGCTTCCCGTTCACCCCGACCTGCCCTCGACGCTGCCACCGCACCAGATCCGTCCGTCAGGACCCACGCGCTGGTCCTGACCCTCATGGCGGCGGTCTTCCTCTCCCTGCTCGACTCCCAGATCGTCGCCACCGCACTGCCGCAGATGGTGAGCGACCTCGGCGGGCTCGACCGGTTCGCCTGGGTCACCACCGGATACCTCATCGGCGGCAGCGCCGCCGTCCCCGTCTGCGGCAAGCTCGGCGACCTGTTCGGACGCAAGCGCGTCTTCCTGGCCGCCACCGTCGTGTTCCTCTCCGCGTCCGCACTCTGCGGCATCGCCCAGACGATGACTCAGCTCATCGCCGCCCGCATCGTCCAGGGCATCGGCAGCGGTGGCCTGTTCATCTGTGTGCTCGCCCTGATCGGCGAGATGTTCTCCCCGCGCGAGGGCGCCCGCTACTACGGCTGGTTCTCCCTCACCTTCGGCGCCGCCTCGCTCGCCGGCCCGACCCTCGGCGGCATCCTGACCGACCTCGCCGGCTGGCGCTGGGTCTTCCTGGTCAACCTGCCTGTCGGCGCCGCGGTCCTGGTCATCGTCGCCGCGACGCTGCGCCTGCCGGCCGCCCGGCCCACGAAGGCCCACATCGACTACGCCGGTGTCCTCCTCCTCGTCCTCGCGATCCTCGCGCTGAACCTGTTCACCGGCTGGGCCGGCGTCACGTACGGCTGGGACTCGCCGGTCATCCTGGGCCTCGCCGCGGGATCCGTCCTCGCGGTGGGGCTGTTCATCCTGTCGCAGCGCCGCGCGGTGGACCCCGTCATCCCGCTGCGGCTCTTCACCGACCGGACCTTCACCCTCGTCGTCGCCCTCGGCTTCCTCGCCGGTTTCGTCGGCTTGGGCCTGATCAACTACCTGGCCCTGTGGCTCCGGACCGTCCTCGGCCTCGACGTCGAGAACTCCGGCTACCTCCTCACCGCCATGATGCTCGGCGTCGTGCTGACCTCCTGGATCAGCGCCAAGGTCATCGGACACACCGGCTCCTACCGATGGTTCCCGGTGCTCAGCATGGGGGTGTTCGCCGTCGCCGCCGTCCTGTTCTCCACCGCAGGTCCCGGGACGAGCACCGCCCTCGTCATCGGATACGTCCTGCTCTTCGGCATCGCCGCCGGCCTCAACTCCCAGGCCCTGAGCCTGGCCGCCCGCAACACCGCGAGCAGGCAGGACATCGGCGCCGTCCAGGGCACCGCCACCCTCCTGCGGCAGCTCGGCACCGGGCTCGGTGTCTCGTTCTTCGCCGCCCTGACGACCTCCCGCCTCGACACCGGACTCCAGGAGCACTTCGGAGGCGACGCGGCCGTCCGCATCGACGCCGACGGCTCGCTCTCGCCCGAGGTGCTCGGCCGCCTCTCCGACGCCGTCCGTCTCGAACTGGCCGACGTCTACGCGGACTCGCTCCGTGCCGTCTTCCACGCGGTCATTCCGATCGCCCTCGTCGGACTGGTGATCGCGCTCCTGCTCAAGGACGTCAAGCTCGCGGGCGGTCACGGCCTCGGCGGCGCCGGGTCCGAGCAGTCCGGCGGCGACGCCACAGCCGACTCGCCTTCCACAGCCCGCGACGCATCCTGACCCGTCCGCTCCACGAGTGGGCTCACCGCACGGCTTCCGCCCGTGCCACCTCTTCCAAGGAGATCCCCGCATGATTCTGGTAACCGGCGCCACCGGCAATGTCGGCAGTGAACTCGTCACCCGACTCGCCGCCGCAGGCGTCCCCGTGCGAGCCATGACCCGGTCGCCCGAGAAGGCCGGCTTCCCCGACGGCGTCGAGGCGGTCGCGGGTGACTTCGACAAGCCAGGGACGCTGCCCGCGGCCCTGGCCGGCGTCGACCGCGTCTTCGTCGTCCCGCCGGGCTACGGCCCCGAGGGCCCGGTCCAGGAGCGCGCCCTCGTCGCCGCCGCCCGCGAAGCCGGCGTCGAGCACCTGGTCAAGCTCTCCACCAGCGGCGTCGGCTTCGGCGCCACCGACCCGCTGACCTCCGGCCACCGACAGGGCGAACAGGTCATCCAGGAGTCCGGCCTGGCCTGGACCGTGCTACGCCCCGGCACCTTCATGGCCAACCTCTACGGGTACGCCGGCACCATCGGCAAGGAGCGGACCATGTACGTCACCGAGGGCGACCCGGTCTCCGCAATGATCCACCCGCGGGACATCGCCTCCGTGGCCGCCGAGGTCCTCACCACCTCCGGCCACGAAGGCCGGGCCTACACCCTCACCGGCGGTGCGGCGCTCAGCCCGCACCGCCAGGCCGAGATCGTCGGCGAGGCCCTCGGCCAGGAGGTCACGGTCGTCGAGCGCACCGAGGCCGAGACCCAGGCCGAATTCGACCGGCTGGGCTGGGGCGGCCCCCGCCTCGAGGCCCTGCTGGAGCTCAAGCGCCAGTCGGCCGCCTGGGACTGGAAGATCTCCGAATCCGTCGAGCAGATCACCGGAAGGCCGCCGCTGACCCTGCGCCACTGGGTCGACGAGAACCTCCACCTCTTCGGCTGAGCCGACCCGCACATCGGCCCCCCGCCTCCGATAGGTCCGTACGGGTCCGAAGGCCGGCAAGACCGCCTTCGGACCCGTCGGCTTCGGTCGGTCACTGGATCGGCTGCTGGGAATCGGTCATCGGGGCTGGGGCTGGGGCGTGGCGCGGCCGGCGAGATGCGAAGGGGGTTCGATGCCCGCGGGAAGTGCGGGGTCCGGTTCCAGGGGGCCCCAGGAGGTGTGCAGCGGAAGGACCCCCGCCCACAGGCCGAGTTCGGCGTCCGCGCCGTCCCCGTCGTCCGGCGGTCCGGTCCGGATCTTCACGGATGCCTCGTCGAGCGAGAGGGCGAGCAGCGCCGTCGCGGCGAGTTCCTTGCGGCTGGGGCGCCGGGCGTAGTCCCACTGGCCCGGCGTCGCCTGTTCGGTGAGACAGCGCAGACCGGCGAGCTTCTCGTCCGGGTCGGTGACCGGGCGGGGCGTGCCGAACACCATCGCACTGCGGTAGTTGACCCCGTGCTCGAACACCGAGCGGGCCAGCACCAGCCCGTCGACATGCGTCACGGTCACGCAGACGCTCGCCCCGGGCGAGGCGGCCAGGCTGCGACTGGCAACCGACCCGTGGAAGTACAGCGTGGTGCCGTCCGAACCGTAGACCGTGGGCACGACCAGCGGCGTGCCGTCCACCATCACGCCGACATGGCAGAGGAACCCGGCAGCCAGCACGGCATCGAGCGCATCGCGGTCGAGACTGCCCTGCTCGCGCAGCCGTCGATGGCGTGTGCGCGCGGTCTCCGGGAGCTTCCGGGCAGGCGACGGGGAGGTCATGACGGCCCTTCCGAGGGGGGACGGCGGGGCCGGGCGCCCTCACGGCAGCGCGCCCACGCCAAGGACGCACCGCTCTCACTTCGGGTACCCAGCGCTGTGGGTATTCTACGAATTCAATGGCCATTTTGCTAGGTGGTGCGTGAATTCGTTGCCACAGCGCCTCCACGCAACGGATTTAGTAGATGCGTTGTGCGGGTCGCCAGTGTGACGACGGACGGGGGCTTCAGATCAGCTCGACGGTGTCCCCGAGGCGTACCCGTCCCGGCTGGGCGACCGTGGCCAGGGCGTCCAGCCGCATGTCGTGTGCCTGCGCAATGGCTCGCAGGATCAGCGGGGAGTGCGGCAGGTCCTGCTGGGCCTCGTTGGTCATCACGCATCGCTCGCTGGCGCGCTCGAACCGTACGCACAGGGCGCCGCCGATCCGGGCGGTGCCGCCGAACCACGCGTCCTCCACGAACGGAGGCGTACCCGGCGGTGTCCGCACCAGCAGGTTCGGACGGAACCGGCGCTCGTCGACCGGCACGCCGGGGACGGCCGCGCGGACCCAGTCGAGGGTGGCGGTGGTCAGGACGCTGAGGGGGAGCTGGTCGAAGTGCGAGATCGTGCCCTCGCGTGCCACTTCGACGTCGTCCCGGTCCAGGTAGTGCCGCACATAGGAGGTCGGGTCCGGTACCGGCTCGCCGTCCGGGGCCAGCAGTTCGGGCACCGCCGTTGCCGCTCCTCCGGGGTAACGGGACCGCAGCCGCAACAGTCCCGGCATGCGCCGGAACCGGCGGGTGTTCTTGCCCGAGCCGAACTTGCCCTCCGTGTCCCGCACCGCGTAGAGCCGGTCGCCGACGAGGCCGCGGGCATCCACGGCGGCCTCGTCCAGCGGCTCACCGCCGGTGGACTTGATGGGGTACCGCCAGATCCGCTCGATCGTGCCGAGTGCCGTGCCCAATGCCCGCCCCTCCCGCGAGTCGACTGTCCGTTGTGTCAGGTGGCTTCCGTGGCCACCCGCACCCCGAAGCCGATGAGCACCACACCCGTCACGCGGTCCAGCAGCCGCCGGACGCGCGGCCGTTCGAAGACCGAGCGCGCCCGGGACACGAGGCAGGCGTAAGCACCGAGCCAGGTCAGGGTCAGCGTCGTGTGCAGCAGAACCAGCAGGCCCATGCCGGCCGCCGTGGGCATGCCCTGCGGGGCCAGGGTCGGCAGCAGGCCGGTGTAGAAGACGGCGATCTTCGGGTTGAGGACGTTGGTGATCAGGCCCGTCAGGTACGCGCGTCCCGAGGCGGTGGCCGTCGACGCGGCGGTCCGCGGCGCGGAGCGGCGGCTCTGCCAGAGGGCCTGCAACCCGAGGAAGCCCAGGTAGGCGGCGCCCAGGATCTTGACGACGAAGTACGCCTCCGCCGAGGCCGCGAGGATCGCCGCCAGCCCGACGACGGTGAACGCGCCCCACACGAGCAGCCCGGTGGTGATGCCGGCGGCGGTGCGCAGGGCCTCCGTCCTGCCGGAGGCGATCGCGCGCTTGGTGACCACGGCCATGTCCGGCCCCGGCACCACGGTCAACAGGGCGAGCACTCCGGCCGCCATGGCTGTCTGCGTCCACATGCGACCAGTCTCCTTCGAAGCGATCACATCCGGGGTATGACGCCGATCACGGTCGGGACGCCGGTCGCGGTCGGATGCCCGCGGCTCGGGGAGCGCCGTCGTTCCCCGGACGGTACCTGCACGCTGGTCCTCGACGACCGGCAGCGGACCACGGTCGACGGGGTCTGGGCGGCCGGTGAGACGGGCGGCGTAGGGGGCGCGGAACTCGCTTTCCTGGAAGGGGAGTTGGCGGCACACGCCATGGCGCGGCAGATCCCCGGCGGTGCGCTGCGGCGGCGTCGTGACCGGCTGCGCCGGTTCGCCCGGACCATGGCCGCCGCCCATGCGCCGCGCCCCGGCTGGACCGGCCGGCTGCGCGAGGACACCGACGTGTGCCGCTGCGAGGAGGTCACGGCCGGGCGGATCCAGGAAGCCGTCGCCGGTCTCGGTGCCCGCGACACCCGCACCGTCAAACTGCTCACCCGGGCCGGAATGGGCTGGTGTCAGGGCCGGAGGTGCGCCCCCGCCGTCGCCCGCCTGGCGGGGGAGGAGGGGGCCGCGGCCGACCGCAGACCGCTTGCCTGTCCCGTCACCCTGGGGGAACTTGCCCGCGAACAGGGGTAGTTCCGCTCTCCTGGCGACCTTGGCAAGCCCCAGGACACTCAATAAAATGTCACACCCCATAGAAGGAGACTTCGTATGGTCACGCGCACCTGTCCCTGGCACGGCATCATGGTCGCCACCACCCTCCCCTTCCGCCCCTTCCGCAATGGGCTCTCCGTCGACTACGACGCCTACGCCGCCCAGGTCGCCCGGCTCCTCGCGGCCGGCTGCGACGGGGTCGTCCCCAACGGCTCGCTCGGCGAGTATCAGACGCTCACCGACGACGAGCGGGCCCGTGTCGTCCGTACCGCCGTGGAAGCCGCCGGTGACGGCGACCGGGTGATGCCCGGCGTCTCCGCTTACGGCAGCGCGGCGTCGCGCCGCTGGGCCGAACAGGCCGCCGAGGCGGGCGCCGGTTCCGTACTGCTGCTGCCGCCCAACGGCTACCGGGCCGAACCGGCCGCGGTCCGCGCCCACTTCGCCGAGGTGGCCGCGGCCGGCCTGCCGGTCGTCGCCTACAACAACCCCTTCGACACCAAGGTCGACCTCACCCCCGGCCTCCTCGCCGAGCTGCACGCCGACGGCAGCATCGTCGCCGTCAAGGAGTTCAGCGGCGATGTCCGCCGGGCCTACGAGATCGCCGAAGTCGCGCCGGAACTGGACCTGTTGATCGGCGCCGACGACGTCCTCCTGGAACTCGCCCTGGCCGGCGCCGTCGGCTGGGTCGCGGGCTATCCGAACGCACTGCCCGAGGCGTGCGGCACCCTCTACCGGTCCGCGGTCGCCGGCGACCTCGACACCGCGCTGCCCCTCTACCGCGCCCTGCACCCGCTGCTGCGCTGGGACTCCAAACCCGAATTCGTGCAGGCGATCAAGCTCTCCATGGACCTCGCCGGACACCGCGGAGGCCCGACCCGCCCGCCCCGCTCCCCGCTCACCGCCGAGCAGTCGGCCGCGCTCCGCTCCGCCACCGAGAAGCTCCTCGCCGACGGCCACCACTGAGAGGGCTCCCCATGCGCACCCGCCACGTCTTCCACGCCGTCGACTCCCACACCGAGGGCATGCCCACCCGTGTCATCACCGGCGGCGTCGGCACCCTGCCCGGCGCCACCATGGCCGAGCGCCGGCAGCATTTCGCCGCCCACCGCGACGACATCCGTACGCTGCTGATGTACGAGCCGCGCGGCCACGCCGCCATGAGCGGTGCGATCCTCCAGCCGCCGACCCGCCCCGACGCCGACTACGGCGTGCTGTTCATCGAGGTCTCCGGCTACCTCCCGATGTGCGGACACGGGACGATCGGCGTGGCCACCGTCCTCGTCGAGACCGGCATGGTGGAGGTCCAGGAACCCGTGACCACGGTGCGGCTGGACACCCCCGCCGGACTGGTCACCGCCGCGGTGCAGGTGCGGGACGGGGCGGCCACGGCCGTCACCCTCACCAACGTGCCCGCGTTCTGCGCCGGGCTCGACCGCAAGGTCACCGTCCCGGGCCACGGCACGCTGAGCTACGACCTCGCCTACGGCGGCAACTTCTACGCGATCCTGCCGCTGGACAGCGTCGGACTGCCCTTCGACCGGGCCCGTAAGGACGACATCCTCGCCGCCGGACTCGCCCTCATGGACGCCGTGAACGCCACCGACCGGCCGGTGCACCCCGAGGACGCGCGGATCGGCGGCCTCAAGCACGTCTACTTCGCCGCGCCGGGGTCGGACGCCACCCGCTCCCGGCACGCGATGGCCATCCACCCCGGATGGTTCGACCGCTCGCCGTGCGGCACGGGTACCTCCGCGCGGATGGCGCAGCTGCACGCACGCGGCGAACTCCCGCTCCACCAGGACTTCGTCAACGAGTCCTTCATCGGGACGCAGTTCACCGGCCGCCTCGTCACACAGACCACGGTCGCCGGGCGCCCGGCCGTCGTCCCCACGGTCACCGGACGGGCCTGGGTGACCGGCACCGCGCAGTACTTCCTCGACCCGTCCGATCCGTTTCCCGCGGGTTTTCTGCTGTGACCACCGGCCGTGGCGACGGCCATTGACCGTGACCAGTGAGTTGGCGCAACGTGACATTGTACGCTGGCCCTCCGCGTCAACTCGGAGGAACACGATGGGTGAACTCAAGCACCGCAGCCTGGTCACCGCTCAGGAGCGGCTGCGCGATCAGGTCGCCCATCAGCTGCGCGCGGCGCTGATCGCGGGGGAGCTCCGCCCGGGGTCGGTCTACTCGGCCCCGGGCCTCGCCGCGGACTTCGGTGTCTCCGCCACCCCGGTACGCGAGGCGATGCTCGATCTGGCCCGGGAAGGGCTGGTCGAACCGGTCCGCAACAAGGGCTTCCGGATCACCGAGGTGAGCGAGCGCGACCTCGACCAGTACACCGAGATCCGTGCCCTGATCGAGGTCCCGGTGGTCGGCCAGGTCACCCGCACCGCCGGCCGGGCACAGCTGGAGGCGCTCCGGCCGGCCGCCCTGGAGATCGTCGCGGCCGCCCGGGCGCACGACCTCATCGGCTACCTGGAGGCCGACCGCCGCTTCCATCTCGAACTGCTCGGCCTCAGCGGCAACGACCGCCTCGTCGAGACGGTCGGCGATCTGCGCAAGCGCTCCCGCCTCTATGGCCTCACCCGCCTCGACGAGCGCAACCAACTGCTGCCCTCCGCCGAGGAACACGTCGAGCTGCTCGACGTGATGCTGACGGGCGACGCCGAGGCGGCCGAGTCCTGTATGGCCCGCCACCTCGGCCATGTCCGCTCGCTGTGGGCCCAGGGCCGCGACGAACCGCTGGTACCGCACCCCACGCGCGCGGTGGGCGCCCGCCGGGGCTGACCGGCGCCCGCCGGGTCAGTCCCGTCCGGCAAGGAGCCCTTCCATCCACTCCTCCACCCCGTCGGCGGTGCGCGGCAGCGCCGACGACATCAGCCGGGCCCCGTCCGATGTGATCACCAGATCGTCCTCGATACGGACACCGATGCCGCGCAGCTCCGGTGGCAACGTCTCGTCGTCGGGCTGGAGATAGAGCCCCGGTTCGACCGTGAGGACCTGCCCCTCGGTCAGGACGCCGTCCAGATACTGCTCCGCGCGCGCCCGGCCGCAGTCATGCACGTCGAGCCCGAGCATATGGCCCGAACTGCACAGCGTGTAACGCCGGTAGAGGCCGCTGTCGGGGGCGAGCGCCTCCGCCGCCGGGACGGGAAGTACGCCCCAGTCGGCCAGCCCCTCGGCCAGGACGCCCGTACAGGCCCGGTGGAAGTCGCGGAAGCTCGCCCCCGGTTTGAGTGCGGCGATTCCCGCGTCCTGCGCGGCGAGCACCAGGTCGTACACCCGTCGCTGGACGGGGGAGAAGCGCCCGGAGAGCGGCAGGGTGCGGGTGATGTCGGCGGTGTACAGCGCGTCGGTCTCCACGCCCGCGTCCAGCAGCAGCAACTGGCCGGGATCGAGCGGGCCGTCGTTGCGGATCCAGTGGAGTACACAGGCATGGGCGCCGGCGGCGGCGATGGTCTCGTACCCCGTGCCGTTGCCCTCGGCGCGGGCGCGCAGCTGGAAGACCCCCTCGATCCAGCGTTCGCCGCGCGGGTGGCGCAGCGCGGTGGGCAGGGACCGTACGACATCCTCGAAGCCGGTGGCGGTGTGATCGACGGCCTGCTGGAGCTGTGCCACCTCCCAGTCGTCCTTGATCAGCCGCAACTCGCTGAGTGCGGAGGCGAGTTCGGCGTCACGGGCGGCGTCGCGGTCCGTCCGGTGGCGGACGAGGTCGTCCAGGTGCGCACAGCGGAGGCCGGTGAGCCGCCCGGCCTCGGCCAGATCGGGGCGGCGGCCCACCCAGAACTCGCCGTAGCGGCGGTCCCGGTAGAACTCGCCCCTGCCGTCCCGCGGTGACCGCGGCCGCAGATACAGCACCGCCTCCCCGTCCGGCTCCAGCACCAGGACATGCCCCGGCTGGTCCTCGCCCGTCAGTCCGGTCAGCCAGGCGTAGGCGCTGTGCGGGCGGAAGCGGTGATCGCAGTCGTGGGAACGGACCGTCAGCTCACCGGCGGGGACGAGCAGTCGTTCGCCGGGGAAGCGTGCGGTGAGCCGGGCCCGGCGGCCGGCGAACCGGTCGAAGCCCGGAACGCGGGAGCCGTCGGGGAGCGGGGTGGCGGCCCACCCGCCGGTCATGAAGTCGGCGAGGGCCTCCGACACCGGCAAGTCATGGCTTCCGGTGTGGAGTTGAGGGGCGCGCGAGGTCATGTCGACACCTCCGGGAAAGAAAACTACCTGAAGCCTTGTCAGTGCAATTTCACATTACTATGTTACGGGTCACACCTCGTGGAGTGAAGGCCATGGCCCCACCTCCCACGCAACCCCCCACCCCCTCTCGGAGGTTCAGGTGTCACATCCGCGTATGCCGCGCAGGATCCTGCTGGCCGCGACGCTCGCCACCACCCTCGCCCTGCCGGCCGTCCAGGCGGCCCAGGCGGCACCCCACACGTCGGCCCACCCCGCACAGCGGACCCCGGCGCAGCAGTCCGGGCACCGGCCCGCTGCTCCCACGGCCAACCCCTTCGACCAGGTCCAACGCCTCGCCAGGACACCGAAGTTCGACCCCGCCCCGGCCCCGGCGCCGCGCACGGTGACAGAGAGAGGCCGCATACCGGGCCCGCAGACCAAACCCTCCACCGCGCCGCACAGCCAGAGACCCGCCGTCGCGCCCTGCACCCTCGACGGCATCACCGGCCTGAGCCCCGAGCGGTTCGCGGACTTCCTCGCCGACCCGGCCGTCACGGCCGACGACTGCCTGCGCAACCTCGTCTGGACGTGGGACGCCCGGCTCATCCCCGTCATGTCCGACGCCCACGTCCAGGCCGTGGCCCGTCGCATCACCAGCCTCGCCGCCGCCCACGACGGCAAGAACACCAGCCATCTGTACGAGATGTTCACGTATCTGCACGCAGTGGCCTACCAGGACTTCTCGCACGACGAGATCGACACCACCGACGCCCCCACCGTCGACGCCGTACGCCGCGCCGTCGACGCCTTCGCCTCCGCCGCCCGCACCTTCGACGTCACCCGGGCCAACGCGGACACCCTGCGCGAAGCCCTGAACGCCGCCAGCGCCCCGGGCCTGCGGCAGCATCAACTCGGCTTGATCCAGCGGGTGCTGGCCACCATGGACGCGGCCCACCCCGCCACCCACAAGGACCAGGCCTGGGGCAACGCCGCCCTCGCCGCGCTCTCCGTCAACTACCTCGGCGTCTACCCCGGCAACAAGGACACCGCCTTCCAGTACGCGGTCGCCTCGGACCCCGGCTACCGCGCCGTCTTCAAGGCCTTCGCCGGGTACACCCACCTCAAGGGCACCCCCAATGCATGGGTCGTACGCGACGCGCTCGGGGAGTACGGCCGCTTCGGTCAGATCCCCTCCCTCAAGAAGGCCATCGTCGCCGACCTCGGAGCCCTCCTCCCCACCACCGTGGCGAACTTCGGCGAGGGCAGCGAACCCTGGGCCAAGGTCGCCTCCTGGCTGGGCTTCTTCGACGCCTGCAAGCCGTACGGGGTGTGCAAGGAGGACATCGAAAAGCGGATCTTCCCGCGCACCTACTCCTACGACAACGGCGCCATCAAGGTCCGCACCGCCCTCGACCGCGCCGTCGTCGACCAGCTCTACTACGCGTCCAAGCAGGTCAGGGCCCAGTTCCACCGGGTGCTCGGCACCAGCGAACCGCTCGCCGGCGACCCCAACACCACGCTCACCATCGTCCTGTACGCCTCGCGCGCCGACTACGAGGTCTACCACCCGCTGCTCACCGGCATGGGCACCAACAACGGCGGCGTCTACATCGAGCAGGGCGCGACCTTCTACACCTACCAGCGGCGCGTCCCCCAGGACTCCAGCCTCACCCTCGAAGAGCTCTTCCGGCACGAGTACGTCCACTACCTCAACGGCCGTTTCGCCGTCCCCGGCTTCTTCGGCGAAGGCCCCTGGTACGAGGGCGACCGCACCACCGCCATGGACGAGGGCAGCGCCGAGTTCTTCGACGGCTCGACCCGCGACAACGGCATCGCCGTCCGCCGGTCACTCGTGCGCGACATCATGGCGGACACCGCGGGCGGCAAACCCCGGATGACCGTCAACGAGTTCCTGCACGCGACGTACGACCACGACGGCTTCCGCTTCTACTCCTACGCCGGGACGTTCTTCGAGTTCCTGTGGCGCGAGCACCCGGCGCTGCTCCAGGAGATGTACCGGCATCTGCGCGCCGACGACCCGGCCGCGTTCGACTCCTGGCGCAACCGCATGGGGTCCGACGCCGGCATGCAGCAGCAGTACAACGCCTTCCTCGACGCGCAGATCGCCATCGTCGACGACCTCTTCGTCCCCCACACGACGTTCACCCCCAACGGCTCTCTGAAGTTCGCCACCCCCGCCGAGGTGCAGAGCGCCTTCGCCGCCGCCACCGCCAACACGCCCGCCTGCAAGGACGAGGGCGACCCGGGCCTCGGGCGGTTCCTCTGCACCGGCCGGATCACCGCCAATCTCGGCAACTCGGGCAGCCCCGACCAGGTCTTCAAGGACATGTCCGAAACCGTCGACTACTTCATCCTCGACCGCGCCAAGCCCGCCGCGAACAACTTCACCGATATGAACTGCTCCTTCGGCCCCACCGAGATCTGGCCCTCGGGCCGGGCCGGCAGCGCGGACTTCCGCTGTGAGGGCCCGCTGCGGCGGTGACGCGGCCGCCGCGCTCAGCGGTCGCACGGCCCGTCGTCCGGCGGACGGGCCGTGTCCGGGCGCGGCGCACCGGGCCCTCCCGGGCTCGATCAGGCCCGCCGCCCGCGCCAGCCGTCCGCCGTCCGCCCGTCCGCCCGTCCGTCAGTCGTCGGGCAGATCGAGCCGGCGGGACGTACCGGGCGCGAGGGAGAACGAGCGGTCGCGCAGCTTCACCCGCACCTCGGCGTTCTCGTCGGCCGGTACCGCGATCCGTACCTGCTCGCCCCGGATGCGCAGATCGATGTCCCAGTGGTGCCGGAAGCGGATCCGGACCCCGAACTTCGAGAGCTCGGGCAGCGGCGCCGGGTCGAGCCACAGCGCCTGGTCGCGGGTCTCCAGGCCGGTCATCCCGCGCTGGACGAAGTCCAGGGTGCCGGCCATCGCCCCCAGATGGATGCCCTCCGCCGTGGTGCCGCCCTGGACGTCCGCCACATCCCCGGTCAGTGCCTCCTCGCAGTACGTCCAGGCGTCGGGGCGGTGGACACGGGCCAGGACCCAGGCGTGGACCAGGGCGCTGAGCGTGGAGCCGTGGCTGGTGCGGTGCAGGTAGTAGTTGACGGTGGCGTGCCAGATGTCGTCGTCGAGGGGGTGCCCGAGGGCGCGGAACACCGAGGCGAGTTCGGAGGGCGAGAAGAGATAGCCGAGCATCAGCACATCGGCCTGTTTGGAGGCCTGGTAGCGGTTGGCCGTATCGCCCTCGGCCTCCAGGATCCGGTCCAGCCGGCGGATGTCGCCGTAGCGGTGCCGGTAGCCGTGCCAGTCGAGCTCGGCGAGGTCCCCGTACCCGGCGAACTGGCTGATCACCCCGCGGTGGTAGGGCACATGAAGCCGGTGGGCGATGTCCTCCCAGCGTTCGGGCTCGTCCGGGCACAGCTGGAGGCGTTCGGACAGCTGCCGTTGCTCGGCCTCGGGGAGCGTGCGGCAGAGTTCGAGGGCACGCATCAGCACCCAGGCCGCCGTGACGTTGGTGTAGGCGTTGTCGTCCACGCCCGGTTCGAGGGCTCCCGGATAGCCGTCGTGGTACTCGTCGGGACCGACGACCCCGCGGATGCGGTACCGGCCCAGGGCGGGGTCCCAGTCCGCGGCCGATGCCCAGAAGCGGGCGACCTGGAGCAGCATCTCCGCGCCCCTGGTGTGCAGGAACTCCGTGTCGCCGCTGGCCTGTCCGTACTGCCACACGTTGTAGGCGATCGCCGACCCGACGTGGTGCTGGAGCCGGGAATGATCGGGCAGCCAGCGTCCCGAGTGCGGATTGAGATGGAGCTCCTGGGTCTCCTCGCGGCCGTCCCCGGCGCTCTGCCACGGGTACATCGCCCCGGAGCGGCCCGCTTCCCGTGCCGCGTGGCAGGCGGCGGGCAGCCGCCGGTGGCGGTAGTCGAGCAGGGCCCGGGAGACCTGGGGAAGGTGCAGATTCAAGAACGGCAGCACGAACAGCTCGTCCCAGAAGACATGCCCGCGGTACGACTCTCCGTGCAGGCCCCTCGCCGGCACCCCGACATCCAGCTCGGCGGTGTGCGGCGAGAGGGTCTGGAGGAGGTGGAAGAGGTGCAGACGCAGAATCCGGCCGGCCTCTCCGGGGACCTCCAGCTTGGCCTGCCGCCACAGGTTCTCCCAGGCGCGGCGGTGCGACGCGCGCAACTGCCGGAAGTGCGGGGCCAGCACCACGGCGTCCACGGCCGCGTGCACCGGACTGTCGATCGCCGGGTCGCGGGAGGTGTACAGCGCCACCGTCTTGTCGACGACCGCGGGGGAGTCGGGGCCGACGGGCACCCACAGGGTCTGAGCGGCCTGTAGCGCGGCGAGCTGCGGGCGGGGCACCACGCCCCGGCCGGAGGTGGCGCGGGTCCGGGCGGCCAGCGCGATACGGATGTCCGAGTCGAGGGTGCGGCAGCTCAGCCACACCGTGTCCCGCCGCTCGGTACCGGTGTCCCACCCCGTCAGATGCTGGTCCGCCAGCTCCCGGTAGCGCGCGACCCCGGCATTGCGCACCGCCCCGTCGATCCCGGACTCCACCTCCACCGTGCCCGCCCAGCCGTCCGAGGCGAAACAGGTGCGCAGCGCGGCCAGATGGGGTTCCCCCATGTGCACCAGGCGGCATTGCTCCACGCTCAGGCGCCGGCCGGCCTCGTCCTCGTAGACCGACCAGCGGGTCAGCGTGCCGTGCCCCAGGTCCAGGGTCTGCCGGTGCTCCGTGAGATGTGCGTGGTCGGGGGAGAGCCAGGGGCCGGGAGCCGCGTCGGCGGGGCACATCCGGTAGCGCAGCGGGAGCCAGTTGGGCAGGTTGACCATGTCCTCGTTCTCGACGGGGCGGCCCCCCACGGTGGAGACGAGCCGGTTGTAGCAGCCGGCGGCGTAGGTGCCCGGGTAGTGCGCGGGCCCGGCCGGCACCTCGGACGCCGCGCCGCGGGTGGCGAAGTAGCCGTTGCCGAGCGCGCACAGCGATTCGCGCAGCCGTTCCGTGTCCGGGTCGTACCCCTCGTACGACCAGGTCCACGCCCGCGTCATTCGCCCTCCCCGGACGTCAGCAGCTCACCCGGGTCGCTCACGACCACATCGGCGCCACGGCGGCGCAGCGCGGTGGCGCTGTACGGGCCGGCCGTCCGGTCCACGCCCACCACCAGGCCGAATTCGCCGCGGCGGCCGGCCTCGACACCGGCGAGCGCATCCTCCACCACGGCGGTGTCCTCGGCCGGGACGCCGAGCCGCCGAGCCGCTTCCAGGAAGAGCGCGGGGTCGGGTTTGCCCGGCAGATGCAGCCGGCGTACCTCGTTGCCGTCCACCACGGCCTGGAAGAGCCCGAGCAGATCGGCGGCGGCCAGCAGCTCGGTCGCATGGCGCGACGCCGAGACGGCGGCGCACGGCACCCCGTGGTCCCGCAGCGCCCGCAGCAGGCGCACGGTGCCGGGCCAGGTGGCGACGGCACGGTGGTGCAGACTCGCGGTGAACAGCTCGTCCTTGCGGGCCGCGACGGCGCCGACGGTGCCCGTGCCCGGCGCGTCGTCCGGAGTGCCGAGCGGCAGCTCAAGACCCCGGGAGTGCAGGAAGGCGGCTGCCCCGTCCTGCCGGGAGCGGCCGTCGACGTACTGGAGATAGTCGTCCACCGGGTCGAAGGGCCGTTGTCCGCCCGCGGCCGACAGACACGCGTCGAAGGCGCTCTTCCAGGCCGCGGCATGCGTACGGGCGGAGTCGGTGATGACCCCGTCGGTGTCGAGGACCACGGCCCGCATCGAGTGCAGGCAAGCGGCCAGGGACGGCGCGCCGGTCATGGTGACGGTTCCGTTCGTCGGTGTCTCCCTTCCATGGCACCACGGGCTGGGGCCCCGGGCGCGCCGCACGCCCCGGTGCGGGCGCCGCCCCGCCCCGCCGTCCCCTGCGCGCACCGCAACACGGTGCGACGGTGGCAGTACGGACCTCTTCGCCGAGGAGCGGAAGGGAGTGGGGGCGATGGAGCATCCGCTGACCGTGGGGACCGACGGATCGGCTTCCGCGCTCCGTTCGCTGGACTGGGCGGTGGACGAGGCGGCACGGCGCGGGCTCCCGCTGCGGATCGTCCACGCCTCCCGGTGGGAGCGCTACGAGGGAACGGCGCCGCAGGGTCCGGAACGTCCCGGTGAGCAGGTGCTGGCGGAGAACATCGTGGCGTCCGCCGTCGAACACGCCCGCGGCCGGCACGCGGACCTCACGATCTCGGCGGAGGTGCTGGCCGACGACCCGGTCACCGCCCTGCTGAACGAGGGTCTGCATGCGACGGCGCTGGTCCTGGGCTCGCGGGGCCGCGGGGAGGTCGCCGGGCTGCTGCTGGGGTCGGTCGGACTGACGGTCGCGGCCCGCGCCCGGTGCCCGGTGATCGTGGTGCGCGGCGACGAGGCCGCGCTCGCGGGGACCCACGAGCGCGTCCTCCTCGGTGTCACCGACCCGGCCGACGACCTGCCGGCCGTCCGCTTCGCCTTCCGCACGGCCGAGGCCCGCGGTTGCACGCTGGAGGCGGTGTGCGCCTGGCACCGCCCCGCCCATGAGCCGCCCGACGCGCCGCCGCTCCCCGCGGATGCCCGCCGCTACCACGAGCAGCAGGCGGCGGAGGTGCTGGCCGACGCGCTGACGGAGGCGGCCGGTGAGCATTCCACGGTGCGGGTGCACCGCGCCCTGGTCGAGGGACCGGCACACAAGGTGCTGGTGCACCGCGCCGCCGCCGCGGATCTGCTGGTGGTCGGAGCGCAGCGCCGCCACGGTCACTTCGGCCTGCGGCCCGGCCGGGTGGCGCACACCGCTCTCTGCCACGCCGCCTGCCCCGTGGCGGTGGTGCCGCGGCATGCCTGAGCCGGCGCCACCGGGCCCCGCCCTACTCCTCCAGCTCCGCCGCGTGATCGGGAACGTAGGTCTGGAGATCCCGGGGCGGGCGCTGGTAGCCGGTGGCCGGCGGCCGCGGCGGCAGGGTGAGCTCCGGCGGGGTGATGTCGCGGTAGGACACCGTCGACAGCAGATGGGCGATCATGTTCAGCCGGGCCCGGCGTTTGTCGTCGCTCTCGACGACGTACCACGGGGCCTCCGCGATGTCCGTGTGCACGAACATCTCGTCCTTGGCCCGTGAATACTCCTCCCAGCGGGTCAGCGACTCAAGATCCATGGGGGAGAGCTTCCAGCGCCGCGTCGGGTCCTTCAGCCGGCGCCGGAACCGCTGTTCCTGCATCTCGTCGCTCACCGAGAACCAGTACTTGCGCAGCAGGATCCCGTCCTCCACCAGCATCCGCTCGAAGACCGGGCACTGCCGCAGAAACCGCTGGTGCTCGGCCGGCGTGCAGAATCCCATGACCCGCTCGACACCGGCCCGGTTGTACCAACTGCGGTCGAACAGCACGATCTCGCCGGCCGCGGGAAGGTGCTCCGTATAGCGCTGGAAGTACCACTGGCCGCGTTCCCGCTCGGTGGGCCGGGGCAGCGCCACGATCCGCGCCACCCGGGGATTGAGGTACTGGGTGACGCGTTTGATCGTGCCTCCCTTGCCGGCCGCGTCCCGCCCCTCGAAGACGACGACGAGCCGGGCACCCTCGGTACGCACCCACTCCTGGAGCTTCACCAGCTCCGTCTGCAACCGGTACAGCTCCCGCTCGTACAGCGACCGCGGCAGCTTCCCGGGGCCGATGCCGTGCTGCTTGTCCGCCATACGACGACGGTACGGAGAAAAGCCTCCGGCGGCTCAGGCGTGCGAGCCGAACGGGGCCAGGACCTCGCGCTCGATCCGCCGCCGGACCTGCTCGGTCAGCGCGGCGAGGCGCTTGGAAACCTTCGCCCGCACGGGGTGCGGCGACCGGATGTGCCGGGCCGCGGCGGGCAGCCCCGCGACATCCGCCGCGACCCGCCGCCGGGCGTCCTCCAGACGGCCGTGCGGGGTGCTGCGCTCGCCGCCTCGCATGAGCGTCTCCAGCAGCGGCGTACTGCCCACCGGGACCGGCTCGTCCGCCAGGCCGAGCACATCGACGCACCCGGGCCGGCGGAAGACCTGCTTGCGCCCCGGGGCGGTCGCCTTCGCCGTCGACAGCTTCATCATGGGGCGGCCGTCGTAGGCGACGAGCTTGTAGGCCGAGTCCAGCGCGGGAGCGTCGGCGCTCACTCCGACGAGGGTGCCCACGGCGTAGACGTCGATCGGTGCTCCCGCCCGCGCCAGATCGTGCACCGCGAACTCGTCCAGCCCGCCGCTGGCGACGATGCGCACCTGCGGCAGCCCCGCGTTGTCCAGGATCGAGCGCGCGCGGAAGGCCAGCCCGGCGAGGTCCCCGCTGTCCAGCCGGATGGCCGACCCGTCACCACGGCCCAGCCCGTTGAGCACCCGGGCCGCCGCCGCGACGCCGGATTCGGTGTCGTAGGTGTCCACCAGCAAGGTCACCGGTCCGGGATGGCAGAGCGCGAACGCGGTGAACGCCGCCTCCTCGTCCCCGAACGCCTCGATGTACGAGTGCGCCATCGTGCCGACCGCCGGCAGATCCTCGGCGTGGGCCGCCGCCACATTGCTGGTGCCCGTGAAACCGGTCATGGCACCCAGCCGCGCCACCTGGTGGGCGGAGGCGGTGCCGTGGGTGCGCCGCAGCGAGAAATCCACCACGGAGCGTCCCCGCGCGGCGAGCACGCATCTGACGCACTTGGACGCGAGGGTCGTCTGATGACTGAGGTGGTGGAGTACATACGACTCCACGAGCTGCGCCTGCGGCAGCGGGGCGGTGACCTCCAGCAGCGGCTCACCGGCCAGCACCACCCGTCCCTCCGGCACGGCCCGGACCTCCCCGGTGAAGCGCATCCCCAACAGGGGAGCCAGGTCCCTCGCCGGCCGTTGCAGCACCTCGGCGAACACCTCGACATCCTCGCGTCCGACAGCGAAGCCGGAGAGAAAGTCGAGCACCGTCTCGGCCCCGGCGGCGACCAGAAATCCCCGGTCCGGCGGCAGGGCGCGGACGAAGCAGCTGAACGTCGCCGGTTGCGTCATGCCCTCGTGGAGGTACGAGAGGGCCATGGTCACTTCGTACAGGTCGGTGATCGTCGCATCCGACATGGCCGACTCCTTCCGCGGACCGCCGCGCCACCGGCCGGCCGGGGACGGCGTCCGCACCGGACTCACGCCATCGCGCTCGTCCAGCCGTAGGCGGCGCGATGCTCATGCCGGGGCGGTGCGGCCCCGACCCCTTCGAGATCGAGGTCCGCCACCCGCTGCAACTGCCCGGCGAGGTCCCGCATCGCGCGCCCGGCCGCGATCTCGTCCCCGATCTCCGGTACGTCCGGGTCCTCGGGGCTGCACCGGGCCGTCCCGTGCCCGGTCAGCGTGGTCGTTCCGGTCCGGAGCACCACGCGTGCCTTGGTCGTTCCGTCCTCCTCGTAGAGGTACAGACGGACGGGCCACTCGACTGTCGTTGCCATGGCTCACCTCTGCCTTCCTGCCGGGGGCCGCCTTCTCAGGCCGCACACGGGGCCGTCGTGCCCTTGGCGGCCGGTCCCCGCCGCATGAGCCCTCACCGTCATCATCCGCCTTCTGCCGCGGGGCGTCCTGGTGCCGGCCACCGGCCGTCTCAGACCTTGGACGCCCGCTGTCCCACGCTCACTCGTGCGGCACCACGGCCACCGGACACGGCGCGTGGTGGACGACCGCCTGTACGACATGGCCGATACGGCGCGTGGGCAACCGGAGCCGGTGCCGTCGGCCGACGACGACCAGGCCCGCGTCCGCCGCGCTGTGCAACAGGGCCGGTGCCGGGCTCTCCATCACCACCCGCTCGTCCACCCGCAGGTCCGGATGCTTCTCCCGCCAGGGCGCCAGGGCCGCGGCCAGCTCCTGCCGCGCGTCCCGCGCCGCCTCCTCGGCAGCGATCGGCTCCACGCCGCCGCCCCGGTTGTACGCGTACGCGGGCAGGTGCCTGCCGTGTACGACACGCAGGGTCACGCCCCGCCGTGCGGCGCTGTCGAAGGCGAAGGCGAGCAGTGCCTCGCACGGCTCGTGCAGGCTCAGCCCGACCAGCACCTCCCCGCCCCGCTCGACCGCCGGCGCGCTCTTCCGGGCGCGTACCAGAACCGTGGGGGAGGCGGTGTGGGCCACCAGCTTCAGACCGAGCTCGCCGAGGGCGAAGCGGCCCACCGGGCCCAGGTCCCGGGAGCCGAGGACCAGCAGGTCCGACTGCTCCGAGGCTTCCTGTAGGGCATCCAGCGGGTCCTTGGGCACCAGGAGCTCGTCCACCGGAAGGTCCGGGAAGCGGGTGCGCACCGCGGTGCGGGCCTCGCCCATCATCCGATGGGGCCAGTAGTTCTGGTCTCCTTCCTCAGGGGGGTGGCGCTCCGGTTCCGCCGCCAGCATCACCCACGCATGCAGCAGCCGCAGGCGTGCCCGGCGCAGCTGTGCTTCCTGTGCCGCCCAAAAGGTCGCGGACAAGGACTCGGGCGTACCGTCCACACCGGCGGTGATGACATCCTTCATGGCCTCGCTCCGTTCCTGGCGCGCTCGGCGCCATCGGGCCCCTACCTCAAGGGTGCTCGACCTCGCGCGCTCCGGCACGAGCCGATCGGCCCCCACCCGCCGATGCCGGTCAGCGCGGGCCGTGCCCGGTGCCGTCGTCCGTGGTGGGCGTCCGCCGGCCGGCGTGCGGGGTGCCGCCCATCGTCCGGAGCATGGCCGGGCCCCCGGTGCGCAGAAAACGGTGGACCAGCGCGGCGGCAAGGAGGAGGAAGACGATGTTGAGCCAGGTGGTGTAGTCCCAGGAGACCCCGGACATGGGGATCTTCGCGTCGGCCTGGTGGGGGATCAGCCCCAGCGCGCCGAAGCCGAATTCGACCGCGTAGCCCGCGACGACGGCGGCCGCATAGAACGTGGCCGGCAGGAACAGGGCCATCCGGGCTCCGTAGTACTTCCGGTAGATGTTCAGGATCGGCAGGATCAGCAGGTCGGCGAAGATGAAGGCGACCACTCCGCCGAAGCTGATACCGCCCTTCCACAGGACCACCGCCAGCGGCACATTGCCGATGGAGCAGACGAACGAGGCGAGCGCCACCAGCGGCCCGATCAGCGGGCCCCACAGCTTCTCGGCCAGTGGGTGTCCGTCGAAGAAGAAGGCGCGCCAGAAGCTGTCGGGGACCCAGGCGGCGATGGCCCCGGCGATCAGCAGGCCGATCACCAGATCCTTGATGATCGCGGCCCATTCCATGACGAAGACGTGCGCGGTCGCGGTGTGGCCCTCGGCGGAGAACAGCCGCCGGGCGAAGGACCCCTCGCGGCGTACGGACATGTCCATCGCGGCATGGCCCTCCATGGAGCCGGCCAGCCCCCGTTCGGCCTGTTCACGGGCCTCGCGCAGCAGCTCGTCCCGCAGGAAGAGGCGGAACAGCACGGCCAGGACCACGATCATGACCGGACCGCCGAGGAACTCGGCGGCCGTGAACTGCCACCCCATCAACACGGCCAGGATGACGCCGAGTTCCACCACCAGGTTCGTGGAGGCGATCTCGAACGCCATGGCCGCCGTGAAGTCCGCGCCCTTGCGGAACAGGGACCGGGCCAGCGCGACCGCGGCGTACGAGCAGGAGGAGGACGCGGCGCCCAGCGCGGAAGCCAGCGCCAGGGTGCGGGGACGGTCGTCGCCGAGCAGACCGGCCACGGTGGACCGGCGCACCACGGCCTGGACGACCGCGGACAGCGCAAAGCCCAGGATCAGCGCCCAGGTGATCTCCCAGGTCATGGATCCGGCGATGGACAGTGCGTGCAGGATCGCGGGCATCGGCTGAGGTGTTCCGTGGCGTACGGCCGCCGAAACGCCCGCCCGCCCGCGCGTCGGACCGCCGGCCGTCCCCTCGGCGTCGGACCCGCAGGGCTCCGCTCAGCGCGTCAGACCCGTCCGTGCGCCTTCTGCGCCCGCCTCGCCAGCGAGTCGATGACCACGGCGATGAGCAGCACACCGCCCGTGATCATGAACTGCACGGCCGTCTGGATGCCCATGAGGGCCACCCCCGAGGCGATCGACTGGATGACCAGGACACCGAGCAGGGCCGACCAGGTCCGGCCGCGTCCGCCGAACAGACTGGTGCCGCCGATCACCGCGGCGGCGATGGCGTCCATCAGCAGCAGGCCCGCCCCCGACGTCTGGCTGGCCGAGGTGACGCGCGAGGCCAGGAACAGGCCGCCGACCGCGGCCATCGTGCCGGACATCATGAAGACCGAGATCCGGACCAGATCCACATTGAGGCCGGTGCGGCGGGAGGCCTCGACGCTGCCGCCGAGCGCGAAGATCATGCGTCCGTAGCGCGTGCGGCGCAGCACGAAGTCGAGACCGACGAGCACGACGAGGAAGATCAACAGGGCCAGGGGGAGCCCCAGGAACTGGTTGAGCACGGCGGCGGAGGCCATGGTGATCACCGCCAGCACGCCCGTGCGCAGAAGGATCTCGCTCAGCGGACGGGCGGGCACACCGGCGGCCCTGCGCCGCCGCGCGTCGTGGTACGAAGCGAGGAAGTACCCGGCGGTGCCGAATGCCGCCAGGCCGTAGGCGGCGGCCACATTGGTGAAGTAGTAGCCGGTCAGCATCGCGAGCAGGCCCTTGTCGTCGAGGTTGATGGTCCCGCTGGAGCCCAGGATGTAGAGCATCAGGCCGTTCCAGCCCAGCAGGCCCGCAAGGGTGACCACGAACGCCGGCACCCCGACCTTGGCGAAGAAGAAGCCCTGTATCGCCCCGATCACCATGCCGCCGAGCACCGCGAACAGCAGCGCGAGCCCCTCCGGCACGCCGTGTTGCACGTTCAGCACCGCGAAAGCGGCCGCCGCGAGGCCGCTCACCGAGCCGACCGAGAGGTCGATCTCGCCGAGCAGCAGCACGAAGACGATACCCACCGAGATCATGCCGGTGCCGACGATGTCCACGCTCAGACCGGACAGGTTGCGCGGCGAGAGGAAGTTCTCGTTGAGGCTCTCGAAGATGATCCACACCACGACCAGGCCGAGGGCGACCGGGACCGAGCCGAGTTCGCCGCTGTGGAACCTGCGCTTGAGCACATCGAGGACGTTCCGCGGGCCGAGCCCGGCCTTGAGCCGGCGCAGGCCGGCGGCGGTCCCGCTCCCGGGAGTGCCGCCTTGGCCGCCGGCCGGTCCGTGCTTCCTCAGCGCCCATGTTCTGCTCACAGCTCCCCCTCCCGCCCGTGCGCCTTGCGGCGCGTCACGGCGTTGTCCGTGGCTCCGGTGATCGAGGAGATGATCTGTTCGTGGGACGTGGTCGTCACATCGAAGAACCCGTTGTTGCGGCCGAGCCGCAGTACCGCGATCCAGTCCGCGACGGCCTTGACGTCACCCATGTTGTGGCTGATGAGCAGCACGGCGAGACCACGTTCGCGCAGCCGCTCCACCAGGTCGAGCACCTGGGCGGTCTGCTCGATCCCCAGGGCGGCGGTGGGCTCGTCGAGGAGCACCAGCCGGGGTTCGCCGAGCAGCGAGCGGGAGATCGCCACGGTCTGCCGCTGGCCTCCGGAGAGCGAGGCGACCGGGAGGCGCACATTGGGCATCCGGATGGAAAGGGTGTCGAGCAGGCCCAGGGTGAGGCGCTCCATCTCCACCTCGTCGAGGATTCCGGCCCGGTGGATCTCGCGGCCGAGGAAGAGGTTGCCGACCACGTCGAGGTTGTCGCACAGCGCGAGGTCCTGATAGACGGTCGCGATTCCCAGGTCCTGGGCTTCGTGGGGGCGGGTGAGATGTACGGGCCGCCCCTCCCACTCGACCACGCCCTCATCGGCGGGATCGACACCGGCGATCACCCTGATCAGCGTGGACTTGCCCGCGCCGTTGTCGCCCACGAGCGCGACGACCTGACCGGCCCGTACTTCCAGATCGACATCCGCCAGTGCCTGGACGGCGCCGTACCGCTTGAAGATGCCGCGCAGCGCCAGCAGGGGCGGTGCCGGCCTCGGCCGCCGGAGGGTTGCGCCGGACTCCATGGGTACCTGCCTTATCCGGTGAGCCCCGCCGCCCGGCAGGCGGACGCGAACTTGGGGGTGCAGATCTGATCGATGGTGTACATGCCGTCCTTGACCACCGTGTTCCTGATGTTGTGCACGGTCACGGAGACCGGGGTGAGCAGCACGGCCGGGATGCCGCGGGTGGTGGGGCTGCTGACCGTGTGTGTCGTGATGCCGTCCAGCTTCTTGCCGCGTCCCAGCGCGACGGCCATGGCGGCCGCGGTGTCGGCCTCGGGCTTGAAGGGCTTGTAGACGGTCATGTACTGATCGCCCTTGACGATGCTCTGAATGGCGCTGAGTTCGGCATCCTGCCCGGTGATGGGAGGCAGCGGGTCGACCTTGGCGGCCCGCAGGGCGGAGATGATGCCGGCGGCGAGCCCGTCATTGGCGGAGTAGACGCCGTCGATGTGGTCGGCACCGAGCGCCGAGATGGCGGCGGACATGTTGAGGTTGGCGTTCTCCGGTCGCCACCCGGCGGTCTCGTAGGCCTTCCCGATCTTCACCCGGCCCTTGAGCACGGCCAGTGCGCCCTGCTCGAACCAGGCGGAGTTGGGGTCCGTCGAAGCGCCGTTCATCATGACGATCTGGGCGCCGTGTGCCTTGTCGCCGAGGGCTTTGAGCAGCGCCTCGCCCTGGAGCCTGCCGACCCTCTCGCCGTTGAAGGAGACATAGGACGAGACCGGTCCCTCCACGAGGCGGTCGTAGGCGACGACCGGGATTCCTGCCGCCCGTGCGCTCTCCACCGGCGCGCGCAGCGACTTGGAGTCGACGGCGTCGAGGATCAGTACCCGGACCCGCTTGGTGATCATCGCGTCCATCTGCTGCTGCTGGGTGGCCACATCGTGCTCCGCGCTGACGGTCTCGACCGTGCACTCCGGGCACAGCTGATGGATCTTCTTCTCGATCAGGGGCTTGTCGAAGTGGTACAGGCGCGAGGTGTTGTCCGGGAGCAGCACACCGATCTTCACGTCGCCGCCGGAGGCAGGCCCGCTCGGCTCCCGTGCTCCGCCGGCCTGCCCGCAGGCGGCCGGCCCGGCCACCATGCACAGCCCGGCCAGGAGGACGGCAGCGCCACGCGGACGAGCACGCATCAGAGGGCCTCCTCACCCTCCGGCCGGCCGTCCGGAGCGGCCGGCAGTTCCTCGGCGCCGAGCCGCTCGCCCGGCAGCAGGGCGACCTCGCTCCACACCTGTTTGCCGCCGCTGAGCGGCACCGAGCCCCAGGACGCCGACATCGCCTCGACGAGCAGCAGCCCGCGGCCGCCGGTCGCCTCCCAGTCCACGCTGGCCGGTTTGACGGGTGAACGGGGCGAGGCGTCGTTCACCGCGATCCGCAGCCGGTCCGCGGCCAGTGTCAGATCCAGCCGCACCTCCCCCTGCGTATGCGCAATGGCGTTGGTGACCAGCTCGGACACCACCAGCAGGGCCACGTCCAGCTCCTCGGTCACGTTCCAGGAGCGCAGGGTGCGCGCGGTGAAGCGGCGGGCATGCATGACGGCGTCGGGCAGCCGCCACACCGTCCAGCGCACCCGGGTCGGGCGGACGCGCATCCCGTCGTAGCGCAGCACCAGCACCGCCACATCGTCGTCGCGCCGCTTCGCGTCCCCGAGCAGCTCGTCGGCCAGCCGCCCGGCATCGGCCGGATCGGCCGTGGCGAGCAGCTCGCGCACCCGGCCGATGCCGTCCTCCAGACGGAGCGTGGCCGACTCCACCAGGCCGTCCGTGAGCAGCGCGAGAACCGTGCCGGGGGTCAGGCCCACCTCGGTCAGCGGGAACTCACCCTCCGCGGCCACCCCCAGCGGAGGCCCGCCCTCGACCGACAGCGCCTCCGTACTGCCGTCGGGGTACCGCAGCAACGGCGGCAGATGCCCGGCCCGGACGAACCAGGCAATGCCCTCCTCCATGTCCAGATCCACATAGCAGCAGGTCGCGAACAGATCGGTCTCCATGCCGAGCAGCAGCCGATTGGCATGGGAGACCACCACATCCGGCGGATGGCCCTCCACCGCGTAGGCCCGGATGGCCGTGCGCATCTGGCCCATGATCGTGGCGGCGCCGGCGCTGTGGCCCTCCACATCGCCGATGACGAGTCCGACATGGCCGTCGGAGAGCGGAATGACGTCGTACCAGTCGCCGCCCACTTCGAGCCCCATCGTGGCGGGCAGATAGCGGGCGACGGCTACCCCGCCGGGCAGCGTCGGCAGCTTGCGGGGCAGCAGACTGCGCTGGAGCATCGTGGCGAGTTCATGCCCGGCGTCCAGTGCGTGGGCGCGTACCAGGGCCTGGCCCACCAGCCCCGCGGTCGCCGTCAGCAAGGACCGCTCCTCCGGCCCGAACGGATGCTCCTCCTCCCAGCCGATCAGGCACATCCCGACGATCCGGCCGTCGGCGGGCAGCGGCAGGACGGCGAGACCGCCGGGCCCGATGCCCGCCAGGTCGGGTTCGAGGGCCGCGCCCGGAGGCCACAGGGCCACATGGCCGCCCCGCAGCACGCTCTCCAGCGTGGGCAGGGAGTGGCACGACGTATCCGGCCACTCGGACCGCCACTCGGACCGCCATGCCGCGGGCCAGGCATCGGGCTCCGGCGGGTCGAGGACGGTCACCACGAACCGGTCGGCCTTCAGCTCGGCCACCGCCAGTCGCGTGGCCGCCAGCGGCATCCGCAGGGCGGAGACCACCACCCGGCTGACGTCCCGGATGGTCGTGGCACCGGCCAGCGCGGCGGACAGCCGCTGCACGACGGAGACCTCGTCCGCACCGGGGCGCAGATAGGAGGCGTCGGCGACCACTCCCAGCACGCGCTCCGGGGCGCCGTCGGCATCGACCAGTACCCGGCAGCGCAGGCTCAGCCAGCGCAGTTCGCCGTTGGGCCGGCGGATGCGGATCGACAGCTGCTGGCCGGCGGTGGGCAGCCGGCCCGGCTCCACGAGCGACATCAGCGCGGGAACGTCGTCCGGTGCGGTGCGCTCCAGCAGGGTCTCCACCCGCCGGTCGAACTGCTCGGGAGCGATGCCGAACAACTCCATCACCTGGGCATCCGCGTCGATCCGGCCGGTGCCCAGCGTCAGCGTGAACGCGCCGCCCCGGAGGGTGTCCAGCCCCGGCCCCAGCAGCGACCGCCGCTCCGTCCGCGCCATGACCCGGGCCGCGACGGCCTCCAGCCCGGCGGCCACCTGGTCGGCGTGCAGCTCCAGCAGATGGCGGCGGTCGGCGTCGAAGGCGTCCGGGGCCTTGTCCATGACCACCAGGCATCCCAGCCGCTTGGCGTCCCCGCCCAGCGGCAGCACACCCATCGAGACGTCGGCCGGCAGCGCCCCGGAACCGTCCCAGGGCTCCGCACCAGGACTGCCGGGGGGACCGGTGACGCCGTACTGCGCCAGCTCCGCCGGGCTCAGCCACAGCGGGACGCCGGTACGGAAGGCGGCGGCGACCGGTGAGCTGCCGGACAGCTCAAAGCCCGTCGGCAGGCCGTAGGGAGCGCCGGAGCCGCCGACCATCTCGGCCAGCTGAAGTTCGCCGCCTCCTGCGGCAGGCACATAGACGGCGGTCAGCTCAGCCCCGGTGGACCCAGGGACTCGTGCGGTCACTGCCTGTACCGCCTCCGTATGCCGGAAGCCGTCGTCGTAAGCCACGGTCGCCGTGTCCGCCCTCGGGGGCCAGAGCGTCCACCCCGCCACCGCCTCACCGGATATGTCGTCATTCACGGCCTCCTCTCCATGGTGCGGCACGCAGGGAGGCAGGAGCGAGTCGGTGAGCGGATCACGGTGGGTGACCAGGGGAGACCTCCACGGCAGCGGATCGGACGGATCGTCCCCGAGGGGCGGCGCGGTACGGATCAGCGGGTGACCGGCCGGATGGACTGGGCGTGCCGGAACACATTGCGCGGGTCCCAGTAGTCCTTGACCGCCTGTAGGCGTGCGTAGTTGTCGCCGTAGTACAGGCGGTGCGAGGGCTGGCCGGAGCGGTTCCACTCGGGGTCGTCGAGGTCGGTGTCCGGGTAGTTGATGTAGCACCCGTCGGTCACCGGCGCCGGCTGCTCCCCGGCCGGGGTGGTGGTCGGTGACAGCACCGGCACCCCGCCGGTGTCCTTGTAGACATCGCGGTAGAACTCGCGGATCCAGCGCAGGTGCGGTGCCGCGATCGAGGGGTCGATGTCGGCGTCCTGGTGGTCGGCGACACCGTCGTCGTTGGAGTCCTTCTGCCAGCTCCAGTACGTCTGGTACTGGAGCTTCAGCACGGAGCTGCGCTGGTAGACCGCGGTGTCGGCGCTGTCGGGGAGGTTGATCGCGGCGCCGTAGGAGTCGACCTGGAGCAGCGCCTGGGGGTTGCTGTAGCCGTTGCCCGACAAGTGGGTGAAGAGGGCGTCGAGCTGCGGTTCGGTGAAACCGCGCGTCATATACGCCGACTTGTACTTGCCGCACTGGTTGTCGCCGGAGCCGTTGAGCGTCTGGGTGGCGGTGAGCCACGGCAGCCGGGTCGGCACGTGCAGACCGCCCATGGGTGCGTGCTCGCCCATGCGCCGGTCCAGCGGAGTGGGTTCGACACCCAGGTCCTGGGTGAGCCACTCCAGGAAGGCGTCCAGCCGTTCCACACTGTCCGGCCTCGTGGCGTCGAGCTGGGTGATCAGCCCGATCTTGCCGTTGGCGCGTTGGTTGAGCTTCAGCAGGGTGAACATGTCGCTGTAGTCGCGGCGGAGGGACGCCGGGAGTTCCGGGGTGTTCTCGTACTCGAAGAACAGTCCGTAGTTCCGCACCAGCGACTTGAAGCGGTCCGGGTGATCCTTGAGGTCATCCCACGGCCAGGCCACGGCATGCAGCAGGACTTCGGACGGGGGCTTGGGCAGCCCCTTGAACCAATACCGGGTGACGATGCCGAAGTTGCCGCCGCCCCCGCCGGTATGGGCCCACCACAGATCCCGCAGCTCCTGCTCGGGCGCATCACGGCGCGCGATCACGACCTCCGCATGCTGTCCGTCACGGACCACGACTACCTCCACCGCGTAGAGGTAGTCCACGGTCAGGCCGTGCTGACGGGAGAGCAGGCCGTAGCCGCCGCCGGCCACATGGCCGCCGGCGCCGACCGAGTAGCAGGAGCCGCCGGGCAGCGCCACGCCGAAGGGCGCGTAGAGGTGGGTGGCGACATGCCAGTTGTTCGCCCCGGACTCGACGCAGTACGCGCCCATCTCCTGGTCCAGGTAGGCCCGGTCCATCTGCGCGAGGTCGAGGATCACGCCCACGTCGTCGCCGCAGACGAAGTTCTCGTAGCAGTGGCCGCCCGACCGGACCGTGATCCGCCGATGCAGATCCGCGTCGGAACCGTGGCTCGCCAGATACTTGTTGAGCGCGGCGACGGCCTCGCGCGTCGAACTGACCACTGACACATAGTCAGGTGTCGCGATGAAGCGCTGGTTGAACCCTCTCCGGAGGGCCTCGTAGCGGGCATCGCCCTGGCCCACTTCGGTCCCGCATGCGGCTGTGGCCGCGATCTCGTGGACGGTCATCTGGTCTCCCCTTGTCGAACGGCAGCGCAACGTAGTCAATTGACTACTATCCGTGACTATGGCGAGGGCTGCGAGTACCTGAAAGGAGTCAGCCGGTGCACCGGGGTTGACTTCCGCCCTTCCTGTACTGCCCGCACATCCCGTACTTCCCGCTCGTGGCGTGACGGCTCGACGGCCATGACGCCACGACGGGCGCCGTCGCGCCCGTCAGCCCGGTGTCAGTACGGCGGCCCCCTCGACCCGGTCGGCGGCCAGGTCCGCGAGCGCCTGCGGGGCGCGGCTCAACGGGTAGGGGCTGACGGTGACCCGGATGCCGATCCGTGCCGCGGTGGCCAGGAACTCGCGGCCGTCCTGGCGGGTGTTGGCGGTCACGCTGCGCAGATTCCGCTCAAGGAAGAGATGGCGCTGATAGTGGAGCGGGGGGATGTCGGTGAGGTGGATACCGGCAACGGCGAGCGTGCCCGAGCGGTCGAGGGCCTCAAGCGCCACCGGCACCAGATCGCCCACCGGCGCGAAGAGAATCGCCGAGTCCAGCGGTTCGGGAGGGCGGTCGTAGGCACCGCCGGCCGAGGATGCGCCCAGGTCGAGGGCGAGTTGACGGGCGCGCGCGGACCGGGTCAGCACATGGACGGTCGCGCCTTCGGCCAGTGCGACCTGTGCGGCCAGATGCGCCGAGGCGCCGAACCCGTAGATCCCGAGCCTGCCGCCGGACGGCAGTGCACTGCGGCGCAGCGCGCGGTAGCCGATGATCCCGGCGCACAGCAGCGGCGCCAGCAGGGTGGCGTCCTGGCCGTCCGGAAGCGGGTAGGCAAAGTCCGCGGGGACGAGGGCGGCATCGGCGAATCCGCCGTCGGCGTCCCAGCCGGTGTACAGGGACGCCGGACAGAGGTTCTCGTGGCCCGCACGGCAATACCGGCAGCTGCCGCAGGTGCTGCGCAGCCAGGCCCCGCCGGCCCGGTCGCCGGTGCGGAACGCCGTCACCGCCTCGCCGGTGGCGACCACGCGGCCGACGATCTCATGGCCCGGTACGGTCGCCGGCCGGTGCGGAGGCAGGTCCCCCTCCGCCAGATGCAGATCCGTACGGCACACCCCGCAGGCCTCCACCGTGAGCAACAGGTCGTCGGGGCCCGGCTCGGGAGCGGGACGGCGGACGGGGGCCAGCGGCCCGGAGGCCATCGGGCCAGGACGCCGGACGGCCCAGCCGGACACCGGGTCCGGGCCTGCAACGGGGGCCATGTCCCCAGGATGGCGTCCACCGGAGAGACCGACAAACGGTGCGGCGGGGCCCGTCGGGGCTCCGGAGGCCGTGCCGTACGGGCGTGCCTCGTGCACGGGCGGGCCGCTGGTGGACGGGCCGCCGTGCGCCAGGGCGCATCCGTCCTACCTGAAGAGCGCGGCCAGCTTCCGGATCATCCTGGAGAACAGGCCCGGGCGGGCGGGGGGCGGGGCCGCGGCGGGGGCGGTGGCCGGCGGCGGCTCGGTCGGCGGCGGATCGGCCGACGGCGGGGGCGCCGGGATGGCCGGCTGCTGCGGGACGGCGTCGTCGGCGGGTGCGCGCGGGGGCTGCGGCTTGTTGCGTACGAGTTCGGCGCGGACGAGCGCGCCAAGAGCGGCAAAGACGTCGAGGGGCATGCCGGATCTCCTGCGGTGGAAGTGCCGAGAGCTGACGACGGCAGGCCGCGATCGCCCCACGGTCCCGTGACGGGAGGGGGTCGGCGAAGGCGGCCGGGTCGGCTCAGCAGCGCAGGACGGCCACGCGTGGTGGCGATGCGGGGGCGGCGGCCGTGACGGCGGCCCCGGAAGACACGTCCTTGGACGTGGTGAGGGTCTGCTCGACGGGGGAGTTCCCCAGAGCCTTGCCACCGGACCCGGTCGGGACCTGATGGCGCAGATGGCAGGCCGACGCGTCGCACAGGCGACGGACGCCGCTGCCGGGGTGCTTTCCGCTGCCTCCGGTCGACGCCAGCACCGGCCCCGCGGCGAGGCAGGGCCCCGCGGCCGGGCCCGGTACGGCGGGAGCGTCGGCCCGGGGCGGGCAGCCGTGGGCATCGGGGGCCGGGCCATGGGGGGAACTCGGAGTGAGTGCGGCGTGCAGCAGGGCCAGCAACGCGACGAACACCAGCACGCGCCAGCCGCCAGTTGCCGCGGCGCGGCCTGTGCTGACGGTGTTGCGCATGCGAATCTCCCAACCCTCTTCGAGGAGGAAATCCCCTGGAAGGTGTCGGGACACTCCCGATCCGCCGCAAGAGGCGACAAAACCACCCGTTCCGGCTATCTCATCGCACACACGCTCCGGCCCTCGCACACACGCCCCAGGGGCGCGGCCCGTTCGCCGGTCGGCCCGCTCCGGCCGTCAACGCCGCCGGGAAGCGGCACGCCCCGCGCCGCCGTCGTCGGGGTCACCGCTCGCATAACGGCCGTGGAAGTGCGCGTAGCGCTCCAGCGGTTCGCCGTCCATGCCCCATGGCCAGGGCGTCGCCACGCCTCCGGTGACGTGCAGTACGGTCCCGGCCTCGGCCGTCCGGCCGGCCTTGAGCAGGGCGTAGGCCAGCAGATTGAGATCGGCCAGGGCCGCCGCGTGGTGGAGGAACCCCGGGCTCGGCCAGTAGTGCGCGGCCTGGTCGAGTGTCCTGGCGGCGTCGGGGCGCCGCCAGATCTCGCCGGCGCCCAGGGCCGTCATCCCGCCGCCGGCGACCGCTCGCTGATGGCCGTGGACGAGCGCGGTGAGCTCCAGACCGGCGGCCGGGGCATCGGGCGGCATCAGGGAGCGGACACCGTCGAGCAGATCCAGCACCAGGGCGCTGGAGCCGCACTCGTCCGGCGACAGATAGCCCAGGGCCTGGAGATGCGCCTCGCGGTTCCAGGGGTCGCGGGCCTTGATCTCGCGCCAGATCGCTGCCAGCTCCGTGGAGGGGCTCCGCTCAAGGCGCAGCGTGGCCAGATACAGGGTCCACGGCGTGGGGTCGGCGGGGAGCAGCTCGGCCGCGAGCCGGCAGGTCTCGCGGGTGGCGTGCAGATCGACGGTGGAATCCTGCTGCCGGGCCTGGATCAGGTCCGACCAGGCGTGCAGCAGCAAGGCGCCGTGGTCCTTGGGGCTGTGCTGCCGCCAGATGCCGGGCAGCGACCGCCCCGCCGATCCGGCGAGCACCGCCAGGCGGTGGGCCTTGCGGTCCCAGTCCTGGCCGGCCTCGTCGATCACATCCGACATCAGGGCCATCACGGCGGTGTCCAGGGAACCGCGGGACCAGCATGTCTCGACCCGTCGCCGGACCCGGCCCAGGGTGACGTCGTCGAGCTCGGGGACCAGGCGGGGAAGGCTGCCTTTGCGGCGTCTGAAGACGGGCATTGTTGTTCGGCGGCCTTCCGGTGGTGGGCTCGTGGGCGCAGCTGCGGAGCAGTGCGCGCTGGTCGGGCGGTGATATCGCCGGTGTGCCGTACGGCCAGCGGTGCAGGGCACACCGCCGACCGTACGGCACACCGTCCGGTGGCCGTACGGCAGGTCCGCCGGCTAGCGGGAGGTGACGGCCGCCTTCTCTGCGGTGTTGCGGCCGAGCCGGTCGCGGACCAGGGAGACCCCGACCACCAGCACGGCCAGGAGCACCGACAGCAGCACCTGGATCCGGCCGCCGCCCTCGCTGTCGTCGGTGAGCATGTAGACCAGCACGAACGAGATCATCGCGATGGTCGCCCAGGTCAGGTACGGGAACAGCCACATCCGGACGACCAGCTTGTCGGGGTTCTCGCGCAGGATGATGCCGCGCATCCGCAGCTGCGAGAAGCAGATGACCAGCCAGACGAAGAGCGCGACCGCGCCCGAGGAGTTCAGCAGGAACTGGAAGACGGTGTCCGGCCACAGGTAGTTGAAGCCGACCGCGACGAAGCCGAAGAGGACCGAGGCGAGGATCGCGGCCTGCGGGACGCCGCGCGAGTTCGTCCGGGCGAAGGCCTTCGGGGCATCGCCGCGCTGGCCGAGGGAGAAGGCCATCCGGGAGGCGGTGTAGAGGCCGGAGTTCAGGCAGGAGAGCACGGCGGTCAGCACGATGACGTTCATGATCTGGCCGGCGTGCGGGATGCCGATGGAGTCGAGGGCCGCGACGTACGAGCCCTTCTTGGCTATCGAGGGGTCGTTCCACGGCAGCAGGGAGACGATGACGAGGATCGAGCCGAGGTAGAAGATGCCGACTCGCCAGATGACGCTCTTGGTGGCCTTGGTGACCGCGCGCTGCGGGTCCTCGGACTCACCGGCGGCGAGGGTGACGATCTCGCTGCCCATGAAGGAGAAGACGACCATCAGCACACCGGTGAGGATCGCGCTGGGCCCGTTCGGCAGGAAGCCGCCATGGGAGGTGAGGTTGGCGAAGCCGGTTGCCGCGTTGTCGGAGCCGGGCAGTACACCGAAGATCGCCAGGCCGCCGAGGACGATGAAGGCCGCGATGGCGACGACCTTGATGCCCGCGAACCAGAACTCGAACTCGCCGAACGAGGCGACGGAGGCGAGGTTGGTGGCGGTGAGGACGACCATCACGATCAGCGCCCAGGCCCACTGCGGGACGGCCGGGACCCAGCTGGTCAGGATCGCCGCACCGGCGGTCGCCTCCACGGCGAGCACCACGACCCAGAAGAACCAGTACAGCCAGCCGATGGAGAAACCGGCCCAGCGGCCGAGTGCCCGGTCCGCGTAGGCGGAGAACGAGCCGGAGGTCGGGTTGGCGGCCGCCATCTCACCGAGCATCCGCATCACGAACACGACCAGCGCGCCCACCAGGGCGTACGACAGCAGGATGCCGGGCCCGGCCGCGGCGATACCGGAGGCGGAGCCGACGAAGAGACCGGCGCCGATGACCCCACCCACGGCGATCATGGACAGATGGCGGTTCTTGAGGCCCGACTGAAGCCCTGACTGCTCCGGAGCCTGCCCGTTCCCGGGCGGTGCGGGCGGAGCGGCCACGGGGCTGGGGGGAGGTGTAGTCATCTCGACATCCATTGAGGGTTGGAGGGGTCATGCATGTGGTGACTGCTGGGATCGCCTCGGTGGCCGGACGCACATGAGGGCCGGGGCCGGCAGGCGGCGATCATGGCCCTGACGACGTGCGAAGGCGCGGCGAGCGGGCCGTTGCCTTCGGATGCCTTTGCGCGGGTGGGGGAGCGCTGATCGCGCCTCCGCGCTGTGGCCCGCCCTCCTCGTGAGAGGTGAGCCGCATCACGTCCGGATTGGGATTTGCGTAAGCGTATGTGGCGGTGCGCGGTGGCGTATTTGTGAGAGAGGACAAATTCCCCTCCGAGAGCTGTACGTCCGGCCAATGAAGATTGGCGGAAAAAGGGCTCGCGCTCCGAGGAATGTGAGGTGACGGAGGTCCGGTGGCTGCTATCCGGGCCCGTTCCCGCAGGCGTCCGGGCGGCTCCTGGTACGGGCGGACAACGGCGCCGGCGAACCCTTGGTCACCGGCACAGATGCCTCGGGCCGTGCGCGCCCTAGCGTGAGTTCGGCCAGTTCACCGGCCGACGAGCAAGGGGACTCCATGGCCACCCTTCCCTCCGCCCGACAGACCCGCACCGCCCCGGGGCACGCTCCGCCGTCCACACCATCAGTGCCGGGCGACGGCACCGGGTCGGGGGAGGCAACACCAGGTGAAGGAAGGGCTGACGCCGCGGCGGCGGATCCTCCGGAGCACCCGGTGGACGAGGCCGAAGCGACCGGGCCGGATCCGGCCACGGGTCCGGTGGGCCAGGACGCCGGGATGGTGGTGATCGGGGCGACGACGCTGGCGCGCCGGGTCTGCGCCTCCCTGGGGGAGAGCGGGCATCCGGTCGACCATCTCGCCGCACCGGACGACCAGGACCTCCGCCGGGCCCTCGCCGCGCGGCCGGCCGGTGTGGCCGTCCTGGTGGGCGACGATCTGTCCGCGCTGCGCTATGCCCTTGCGGTACGGCATGTCTGCGACACCGTCCGGATCGTCGTCACCGTCTTCGACCGCACCGTCGCGCAGCAGCTCCGGCTGCTGCTGCACCACTGTGTGCCGGTCTCACCCGCCGACCTCCTGGCGCCGACGCTGGCCGGCCTGTGTGTGGACCCCGACGCCCTGGCCGTATGGCACGACGGGTACGGCGCGGTGGCGGTCCGGCGGCCGGACGGACGGCTGGAGGAGACGGCGTGGCGGGCGAGTACGGGCGCCCGGCGGCGCGCGCTGCTCGGACGGCTGCGAGGTCAGTTGCAGCCGCATGACACGGACGCCCGGCTGCTGCTCATCGGACTGCTGGGCATCGTGGCCGTACTGGCCGCGGACTGGCTGTGGCTGGTCGGTGTGTTCCACGAGCCGGTCAGCACCGCCTTCCTGGAGGCCGCACGGGTCGTCGCCGGGGTGGGACCGGCCGCGCCGCACCCCGGCCACCCCGTGTACGAGGTGGTGTCCGCGGTGGCGATGCTGGTGACGGTGGGATTCACCGCGCTGCTGACCGCGGGCATCGTCGACCGGCTGATCGGCCCCCGGCTGGTCGGCGTCCTGGGACCGCGGGTGCTGCCCCGGTCCGGTCACGTCATCGTGGTGGGGCTGGGGCAGGTGGGGCTGCGGCTGTGCCAGACGCTGCGTCAGCTGGGGGTCCCGGTCGTCGGCGTCGAGCGCGAGCCCGCCGCTCCGAATCTGCGCCTCGCCCGGTCGATGGGGATACCCGTGGTGCTGGCGCACGGTGAGGACCGGGCGGTGCTCGCGCGGCTCGGGCTGGGGCGGGCGCGGGCGCTCGCCGCCGTCGGCTCCCATGAACTGGACAACATCGCCGTCGCGGTCGCCGCCCACGGTGTGGCCCCTGACATCCGGGTGGTGCTGCGCGCCGGGGAGGACGAGGCGATCGCCGGGACCCGCTCGCTGCTTCCCCTCGGGCTGACCCGCGATATCACCCGGACCAGCGCGGCCTATGTGACCGCCCATCTGACGGCCGGCCCGTCCGGTGCGTCGCCTCGGCGCGTCGTGGCCGACACCGACTGCGACTACGTCGACCTGCCGGGGCACGGTCTCGTTGCCCGGCCCGTCGCGGCCGGGGACGACTGCGGCCATGTGCCCGGCGGGGGCGAGCGCGCCGGCGTCCGGAGCGTCCTCGGGGCGGGCTGAGGACGGCGCCCCGCCGGCGTCCGCCCGGTCCTCGTACGCTCCGGGCTCAGTCCGCTTCGCCGGAGGGGCCGGTGTCGGACGGCATGCTCTGCTCGGTCCAGATGATCTTGCCGATCGGTGTGTAGCGGGTACCCCACCGCCGGGTGAGCTGCGCGACGATGAACAGCCCGCGCCCGCCCTCGTCGGTGGTCCGGGCGTGGCGCAGCCGCGGCGAGGTGCTGCTGGCGTCGGAGACCTCGCAGATCAGGGCGTCCTGCCGGATCAGGCGCAGGGTGATCGGTCCGGTGCCGTGGCGGATGGCGTTGGTGACCAGTTCGCTGACGATCAGCTCCGTGGTGAACAGCAGCTCGTCCAGGCCCCACTCCGACAGCTGCTGCCCGGCCAGGGCGCGGGCGCTGCCGACCACGGCCGGGTCGGCAGCCAGGTCCCAGGAGGCGACCTGATGCGCGTCCAGGGCGTGCGTGCGGGCGAGGAGCAGCGCGGCGTCATCGGACGGCGGGCCGGTCATCAGAGCCTTGACCACATTCCCGCCGACCTCCTTGAGCGTCCGGCCGGGCACCGCGAGGGCGCCGCTCAGCCGGGACAGCCCGACACCGATGTCGCGGTCACAGGTCTCGATCAGCCCGTTGGTGTAGAGCGCGATCAGACTGCCCTCGGCCAGTTCCAGTTCAACGGATTCAAAGGGCAGCGTCCCGAGGCCGAGCGGCGGTCCGGCAGGCACGTCGGGGCACTCCACCGCGCCGTCGGCGCCGACGATCAGCGGTGGCAGATGGCTGGCCCGCGCCAGGCTGCACCGCCTGCTGACCGGGTCGTACACGGCGTACAGGCAGGTGGCCCCCATGAACGTCGAGGCCACGCTCGGATTCCCGGCGTCGGCCGGCGGATCGGTGCGGTGCGTCTTCACCAGGCCGATGACCAGGTCGTCCAGGCGGGCCAGCAGTTCATCGGGCGGCAGATCCAGGTTGGCCAGGGTGCGTACGGCGGTACGCAGCCGCCCCATGGTGGCCGCGGCGTTGATGCCGTGTCCGACCACGTCCCCGACGACCAGGGCGACCCGCGCCCCGGACAGCGGGATCACATCGAACCAGTCGCCGCCCACACCGCTGGGGGCATCCGCCGGGAAGTACCACGACGCCACCTCCAGCGCGGATCCGCCGGTCAGCTCGTGCGGCAGCAGGTTCTGCTGCATGACCCGGGCCGCGGTGTGCTCGCGGGTGAAGCGGCGCGCGTTGTCGACGCACACCGCGGCCCGCGCGACGAGCTCCTCGGCGAGCTGGACGTCGTCCGCCACGAAGGGCCCCAGGCGGCGCGAGCGGAAGAAGGTCGCCGCGCCCAGGGTGATGCCCCGGGCCTGTACCGGTGCCACCATCACCGAGCGGAATCCGAAGGCGCGGATCACGGCGGCCCGGACCGGGTCCTCGGTGACCCAGGAGCTGGTGGCGAAGTCCAGGACCGGTTCCACCAGGGACTCGCCCTTGAGCAGACAGCGGGCGATGGGCGACGACGGGGAACGCTGGACGGCTTCCCCGACGGCCAGGCCGGCCTCCGGGCAGCCCTCGTGGACCGACTGCTGACCGGAGCGGCGCATGGTGGGGGTGCTGTCGACCGGCCCGGGGACCGGCTCCGCACCCCTCAGAACCGAATCCAGCAGATCGACGGCGACGAAGTCGGCGAGCGCCGGCACGGCGACATCGGCCAGCTCCTGGGCGGTGCGGGTGACGTCCAGCGTGCTGCCGATACGCACGCTGGCGTCGTTCAGCAGGGCCAGGCGTTCCTGGGCCCGCCAGCGTTCGGTGACGTCGATGACCATGTACCAGACGCCGATACGACGGCCCCGGGGGTCCTCCAGCACGAAGAAGGACGCCGAGTAGGCGCGCTCCTGGTGGGGGTCCGCATAGGTGGGGCTGCGGAATTCGTAGTCCAGCACCGGCGCCCCGCTCTTCAGGACCCGCTGCATCCGCTCCTCGAACGCCTCGGCCTCCAGCTTCGGCAGCACCTCCGTCACCCTTTTCCCCAGCCGCCGGTCGAGGGGGACCAGGCGCTCCAGCACGTCGTTCACCCAGACGTAGCGCAGCCCGGTGTCCAGTACCGCCATGCCGACCGGCGCATGCGCCAGGAACGGTTCGAGCATCAGCTGGTTCACGCCGCCGCCCGGCATCCGCCACTCCTCCAGGGCGAGGACGGACCACCGTTCCCGGCCGGAGCCGTCGAGCAGGGGCGTGACCTGCACCGCCAGCTGGAGAGCCCGGCCGTCCCGGTGGCGCGCCGCCACCGATCCGCCCCAGCCGTCCCCCGACCGGCACCACCGGGCCACGGCGGCCACCCGGGCCTCGTCGCCGGGCATCGCCAGCAGCTCCGCGGCGGGCCGGTGGAGGACCTCCTCGGCCGGATAGCCGAGCAGCCGCTCCGCCGCCCGGGTCCAGGCCACGACCAGCCCCTGTCCGTCCACTTCGGCCGTCGCGGACTGCGCCATGTCCCATGCGCGGTCCGACCCGCCCGGGAGGGCATTCTCCGAGGTCATCATCGCCAGCCCGTCAGCTCAATGGAGCAATATCGCCCAGTTTAGGAGAATCGTGGACCAAAGGCGGGCCGCGCGGTCCGGGCCGCGGGCGTCGGCTCCACGGGGAGACGGCGGGGGGCGCCGTGCACCCGCGGCCGACGTGGGCCGACGAGGGCCGACGAGCGTCGACGAGGCCCGCGACCGTGCCGCCGGGCGCCGCGCTCCGGCTCAGGGGGCGGGCAGCAGCCGCAGCTGGAGCATGGCCAGCAGCCGCTGATCCGGACGGCTCAGGTCGAGACCGGTCAGCTCCTCGGCCCGGCGGATCCGGTAGCGCAGCGTGTTGGGGTGCACATGCAGTTCGGCGGCAGCGGCCCGGACATCGCCGAAGGAGTTCAGATAGGCGAGGACGGACTCGGCCAACTGCCCCTGGCTGCGGCTGTCATGAGTGACCAGAGCGGTCAGCCGGGGGTCGCGCATCTCGGGGTGCGCGGAGAGCAGCGTCAGCACTTCGCTGACGAGCACCTCGGCCTGGATGTCCGGCAGCGCGGCGACCGTGGTGGTGACGCCGGCACCCACCATGGCGTCGAGGATCCGGTCCGCCTCCCGGCGCGATTCGGGAACCTCACCGAGCCCCGGCACGATGCAGCCGACGGACCCGCGCAACGACAGGCCCAGGTGCCGTCGGGCGGCCTCGGTGATCGCCTGCCCCCAGCCGCGCAGCGTGCCGACGTCGATGCTGCGCGGCAGCTGCGGCAGCAGCACATAGATCCGCGAGTCGATCTGGGTGACCAGGGCGCTGCGGTGCCGGGCGGCGGTGTGCACCGAGATCAGGTTGCCGACCTCGGCGCGGGTCAGCTCCGGCAGGGTGGCCTCGGTGGTGGCCCCGTACGAGAAGCCCAGGACGGCGGCCGGGCGGGCCGCGTCCAGGGCCAGGTGGCCGGCCAGCGGCTGGGGCCCGGTGCTGCCTTCCAGCAGCCCGGCCGCGAGCGTACGGGTCAGCGTCAGATCCGCGGAGAGCTCGCGGCGGCGGCGTACGAGGTGGAGCGCGGCGACCCGGGCCGCGCCCAGCAGGGCCTGGTCCGACTGCTCGGTCAGCGGTGCCGAGCCCTCCTGCACCCAGATGGTGCCCAGCTGACGTTCGCCGGACCGGATGGCCACCGCGAGCCGGCGGCGGATGCCCAGCTCGGCGTGCGCATCGATCCGGATCACCTCGTCGGAGGCGCGCAGCCGCTGGAACACGCCCCACTTCCGCAGCCGCGCCAGATAGGCCTCCGGACCCTGCCAGCCCAGGATGGACAGCCGCCGCAGATCGTCGACCTCGTCGGAGTCGGCGGAGCGGGAGTAGGCCAGTACGCGGTTGGCGGTGTCCTCGATGCTGACGATGCCGCCGGTGAGGATCGCGGTGGTCTGGGCCAGCGAGAAGAGATCGCCCTCCTCGGGCCCCTCGCCGGGGCGCCCCTGCGGCAGGCTCTCCAGCGCCGCGCGGGCCAGCGCGTCCACCTGCTCCCAGCGCGCCTCGCTCCGTACGGACAGCAGCGCGATGCCCGCCTCGACGGCGGTCGCGCTGAGCGCCTCGGCCTGTCCGGGAGTGTCCAGCTTGACCGCGACGGCGGCGGCTCCGTCGCGCCCGCCGGCCCGCAGCGCGGGGAATGCGGCACGGCCGCGTGCCCCTATCGCGAGGACCAGCTCACCGGGGCGGGTGATCGGCGGATCCTCCGGGTCCAGCAGTGCGACGCTGCGGATCTCCACGTCCAGTCCGGCGGGTGCGGCCTGGAGTTCCACCAGGGGCTCGCCCAGTGACAACAGCAGCTGGCGCAGGCTGATTCCGGTCGGGGGTGGCGGTGCCGTCGCGGCTGGATCCATGATCGGTGCCTCTGCCGGGTCCGGGTGGCCTGGGCTCATAGGGCTGCTGGCCATCTCGCAGGCACTTCCGATCACGTCACGTCAAGCATCCGGTCGGCCCAAGGTGAGCCACCACCGCGCGTATGGGCCATGCCCACAGTACTGATGCTATCCGGCAGGGCGATCGGGGCCGTGGCGGAAGCGGTGCCGCCGGAAGATGTCTACACGTGGTGTAGACGGTGAGGCGGTGGTGCAGGCACGGGGCTCCCGGTCTCCGGGTGTGCCGGGCCGGGCGGCGGCCGGAGTGCTGCCGCCGCCACGGCCACTGCCACGGCCACGCTCACCCGGGCCCCGGTGTCGTCATGTCGGACGGCCTCGTGGCGCACCGCGGGAGGGTTCCTCTCTGAAGGCCCACTTCATCTTCGGCTCCATGGCAAAGCGCAGGGCACGTTGGACCGGCGGTGTGCACAGCAGCGTCACGATCGCACCGGCGAGCAGCGTGATGGCGACGGCACCCCACGGGGTGTGGACCCAGGCGGCGTCGTACCAGTCCCACCAGCGGGAGGCCTTGGCGAGGAAGGCGTGCAGCAGATAGCCGTAGAGCGTGCCGGCGCCGAGTACGGTGCACCACGTCCGGCGGCCGGGCACCCAGGCCAGGAAACAGGCCGTGAGGACCAGCGAGCAGCCGAACATGGCCAGTTGCATCAGCACCCCGCACCACCACGGAACGCCCAGCTTCTGGGCGCTGTCGGTGTGGTAGAACCATGCGTCGTTCATGCGCGGCTCGGCCCAGTACGCGAAGGCCAGCGCGGCCATGAGGACGGGCACCGCGGCAATGCGCGCCGCCCAGCAGCGCACGAGATGGAAGTGCTCCGCCTTCAGGCACATGCCGAGGACGAAGAACGGCAGGAATTGCAGGACCCGTTGCATGTCCAGGTCGCTGCTGATCTCCGGGGACACGGAGGCCGACAGGGCGATCGCGAGGGCCAGCGGCACCGGCCACCGTACGATCCGCCACAGCGGTGCGGTGAGCCGCCAGATGAACAGGGCGGCCAGGAACCAGGTGACGAACCACGGGTCCAGCAGGTCGACCGTGAAGCTCGGTATGTCGCCGGCCCAGTACCGGAACAGTGCATAGGCCGTCTGGAAGAGGATGAACGGGACGGCGACTCCGGTGACCAGCCGCTGTAGCCGGTCGCGGCGCATATCGAAACTGCGGGAGAAATAGCCGGATATGACGATGAAGGCCGGCATGTGGAACGCGTAGACGAAGATGTAGAGCGCGGCCGCACTGCGGCTGCCCGCGTAGAGCGGCTCCCAGGCGTGGCCCAGTGCCACCAGCACGATCGCCAGGTATTTGGCGTTGTCGAAGAACGCGTCGCGGGGCTTTCCCGGGGTCGGCGGCCCCGACTTGGCCACGGCGGCGGGGGAGCGCGCGGCGACGGCGGGCCGGTCGGCGGAGGGCGGCCGAGCGGTGTCCTGCGGGGAGGCGGAGCGGAGAGGAGGTGTCACGACACGGCCTCCCAGCGGTCGGTGGGCCGCCGGGACCTTCTCCCTGTGGTGGTGGGGGCAACAACCGTGACAGTCGTGGCAAGCGGCATCCTGGCTCCTTATGTGGATGGCGTGCGGGACGGGTGAAGGACCCTACAAGGCGTGGGGTTGACGACATGGCCCGGTGTCCAGGCGTCCGCCCCCTGTTCGTCTATACGTCGCCGGTCACGGGCACCGTTCAGCCGTGTTCATCCGTACCGAATCCCGGCGGCGCTCCGCCACCCGGGCCCGCGGCAGTTGCCGTCTGCCCGGCCCGGCTCGCCGGGCCGAGCGCCCGGCGAGCCTCCCCACCGCCCGGCCGGGCCGGCACCGCGGCGGTCCGCGAGGCCGCTTCGGCCGGCCGGCGCACCCCCAGTACAGTCGCTGCACCGACCTGTGTGCCGAGGCATACGCACCACGGCGCACCCGCGCCGTACGCCACACCGTCCGCAGAAATGGAATCCATGAGCGCGATCAGCATCGGCCAAGCCGTCGTCCTCGGAGCCGTCGAGGGGGTGACGGAGTTCCTTCCGGTGTCCTCCACCGGCCACCTCAAGATTGCCGAAGGCCTGATGGGGATCCCCGTCGACGACAGGACCGTGGTCGGCTTCTCGGCCGTCATCCAGGTCGGCGCGATCGCCGCGGCGCTCGCCTACTTCTTCAAGGACATCGTGCGGATCGTCGGCGCGTGGTTCCGTGGACTGCGCGATCGCGAGGAGCGCTACCACCACGACTACAAGTTCGCCTGGTGGGTGATCTACGCCACCATCCCGATCGTCGTCGTCGGCCTGGCCGCCAAGCCACTGATCGAAGGCCCCCTCGCCTCCCTCTGGGTGGTGGCCGGTTCGCTGATCATCGGCAGTGGCGTGATGTGGGCGGCCGACCGGATGGGCCGCCACAAGCGCGGTGAGGACGACACCTCGCTCAAGGACGCCATGTGGGTCGGCTGCTCCCAGATCCTCGCCCTCCTCTTCCCCGGCTTCTCCCGCTCCGGCGCGACGATGTCCACCGCCCTCATCCTGGGTCTGGAGCGCGTCGCGGCCACCCGCCTCTCCTTTTTCCTCGGCATCCCGGCCCTCACCGGAGCCGGTATCTACGAGCTGAAGGACGCCGTCGGCAGCGGTGCCGCCGTCGCGCCGCTGGCCATCGGCACCGTCGTCTCGTTCGCCGTCGCCTATGCCTCGATCTCCTGGCTGCTGAAGTTCGTGGCCAAGCACTCCTTCAACTCCTTTGTGATCTACCGGATCCTCGTCGGCGCACTTCTCTTCGGGCTACTGGGCATGGGCGTACTCAGCTGACCTCCGCGGGAGGGTGCCGACGGGCCGTGGCCTCCGCCGCACGGAGGACCGGCGCCCCGGCCGCGGCGGGCCGTGGGGCCGCCCGGGGCCAGGGCGGCGGATCATGGCCGGGGCCGCACCGGAAGCGGGCCGCAGCGCCCTGGAGGTGACCTTGTCGAACCGGGATGGCTCGGATGCGGATCCGGAAGCCGATCATGACCGCCTGGTGGCCCGTCTGCGCACGACGGAGGAAGCCGCCGAGCAGATCGGCACCACCTTGGACGAGCAGACCACGTGCGCCGAACTGTCCCGCTTCCTGTGCCGGCACCTGTGTGACGCCGCCGCCGTGGACCTGCTCACCGAGGGCGGCGGGACCCGTCCCCCTTCCCCGGCGGCGCTGCGACGGGTGGCGACGGCGGGCCTGGTCAAGGTGCTGGAAGCACGGTTCCCCGACGAGGGTCCGGGCGGGCCGGAGGGCGGGGCCGCCGCCCTGCGGGCGCTGGACGAGGGGCTCCCCGTCGCCTCGGCGGCCACCTTGCCGGGCGGCCGCTCCGCCGGGGCACTGTCGGTGCCGCTCGTCGCGCACGACCGCCACTACGGTGTGCTGCTGGCCCTGCGCGCGGGCGGCAGTTTCACCGCGCACGAGACCGCCACCGCGCAGTATCTGGCACGTCTCGCCGCCGTCCAGCTCGCCCAGGCCCGCCGCTATGCCGCCGTACAGGGCACGGCGATGGACCTCCAACGGGCACTCCTCGCCGAGCCCGGCCGGCCGCACCCCAACCTCGAACTCGCCACCCGCTATCTGCCCTCCGGCGGTCACGCCCTGGTCGGCGGCGACTGGTTCGAGACGGTGCGGCTCCATTACGGGCGCACCCTGCTCGTCATGGGCGACGTCATGGGACACGGGCTCGACGCGGCGGTCGACATGAACGCCTACCGCTCCCACCTCCGCTATATCGCCTCGACCGATCTGCCGCCGCACCGTGTGCTGCGCCAACTCGACGCCGCCGTGGCCGGGGACGAGTCCCGGCGTCCGGCGACCTGTCTGCTGGCCCGGGTCGATCCGGCGCGCGGGATCGCCGCCTTCGCCAGCGCGGGCCACCTCCCCCCGGCGGTCTTCAGCCGCGAGGGCGTCGCCGGCCTCGTCGATGTCCCCATCGGCCCGCCCCTGGGCACCGGGGCCGGGGGCTACGAACTCGTCTCCCGCACCCTCACCCCCGCCGACACTCTGCTGATGTTCACCGACGGTCTCGTCGAGCGGCGCGGCGAAGACATCGACGCCTCGCTGGCCCGGCTGGCCGGGGTGCGGATGCCTGCCGGGGCGGGCGTGACGGAGGTGCTCGACGAGGTCCTGCTCCGCCTCGACGGCCTGCACGCGGAGGACGATGTCGCCGTCCTCGCCGCGCGTCTGCGCCACCATCCGGGGGCGGGGCCGGCCGAGCCCGGCGCGGTCTGACGCGTCGGCGCACCGTGCTCCGACGAATCCGGAAGCCGGTTGAATCATCCCGGGACGCGGTCCGTATATAGGGGTGTGCCGCGGGATTTTCCCCGATTCCCGGCCTGGCCCGGCCTTCCTGTGGACCTGGGCCCGCGGTCGCTCCGCCGGCGCTTCCCCTGGCCCGGCGGAGTGACCGCCGCACTGCCGTGAGGGCGAGGTGTACGGGCCCACGCCACCGGGACGCGGCCGAAGAAGGGCACGGCCCCCGGGCGGGTGGCGGACCGTCTCGGGCACGGTCCCCGGCCGACGGCGTTCCGGCACCGTCGAGGTGACGACACGTCAGTAGTTTCCGGGATCTGCGGATCCGCGGATCTGCGCGAGGGGTGTGTGTCCAGGTCAGCGGTGCGATCGGTACGATTTTTCCGGCCGCTGCCGGCGAGCGCCGGCCCGGGCCGGTCCACGCCGACGTCTTACGGGGGTTTCACATGTTCGGGATCGTCAGGCCATGCACCCATCGCCTGTCCCAAGGACTCAAAGCGGAGTGGATGGCCCATCTGTGCGGTCTCTGTCTCGCGCTGCGCGGCGATCACGGGCAGTTCGCCCGCGTCGTCACGAACTACGACGGGTTGATCATCTCCGTGCTGACGGATGCGCAGTCCGGCCCCGCGCAGGCCCGCCGCCGCACCGCGGGGCCCTGCCCGCTGCGGGGTATGCGCACCGCCTCGGTGGCGAAGGGGGAGGGCGCACGCCTCGCGGCATCGGTGTCCCTCGTGCTCGCCTCGGCGAAGATACGCGACCATGTCGCCGACGGGAACGGAGCGCTGCGCCGCCGCCCCGTGGCCGCCGCCGCGCGCAAGGTCGCCGCGGGATGGGACCGGGCCGGGGCGCGCACCGGCGCCACCGTCGGCTTCGACACCGCCGTACTCGTCGACGCGGTCGACCGGCAGCTCGTCATCGAGGAGTTGGCCGGCCCCGGAACACCGCTGACGGTCATCACCGAACCGACCGAGACGGCGACCGCCGCGGCCTTCGCCCACACCGCGGTGCTGGCGGGCCGGCCCGGTAACGCCGCGCCGCTGGCCGAGGCCGGGCGGCTCTTCGGACGGCTGGCCCATCTCCTCGACGCCGTGGAGGACCGTGCGGCGGACGCCGCCGAGGGCGCCTGGAACCCGCTCGCCGCCACCGGTGCCACCGCCGCGCAGGCGCGCCGGCTCTGCGACGACGCACTGCACGGCATCCGCCTCGCGCTGCGCGAGGTGGAGTTCGCCGACTCCACCCTGGTGCATGTGCTGCTGGTGCACGAACTGCGCCGGTCGGTGGACCGTGCCTTCGGTACGGCCGCCTGCTCCCACCAGGGGCACGGAGCGCCGGGCCCGTACGACGGCCAGGGCGGGAACCCGTACGGGAACGGATACGGGCAGCCTTCCCCCTACGGGCAGCCTCCCCAGCCCGGACAGGCACCCGCCGGTGGCCCGTACGCCCAAGGCGGGCAGCATCTGAACGGTCTTCAGAACCCTTACAGCGGCGGTCCGATGGGCCCCGGCGGTCCGGGCGGCGGTCATGGCGGCGGCCACGGTGGCGGCTCCGGTGGCGGCTCCGGCGGTGACAACGGCGGGATGCCGCAGTTCCCGCACCAGCCGAAGAAGCCCCGTAACTTCTTCGCCGGCTGCGCGGTCGCCATCGGGCTGTGCTGCACCTGCCAGCTCTGCTGCGCGGAGGAGTACGAGGGCCCGTGGTCGCGCAAGAAGCGCGAAGGGTGCTGCCGGGACTGCGACTGCTGTGACTGCTGCGACAGTTGCAGCTGCTGTGATGGTTGCGACTGCTGTGACGGTTGCAGCTGCTGTGACTGCTGACCACGGTGCCGTCCCGCCGGGGAGAAGAGCCCGGGGAGAAGGACCCGGGGAGCAGGCCCGGACGTAGCCTGGGCCGCGGACCGACCGCGCCGAGAGGAGCTCGACCCATGGCCGACAGCACCCCGTTCGCCCTGGTGGATGTCTTCACCGAGCAGCCGCTGGAAGGCAATCCGCTGGCCCTCGTTCCCGACGCCGATGCGCTGCCCGAAGGGCTGCTGCCCCGCATCGCCCGCGAGTTCCACCAGGCGGAGACGACGTTTCTGCTGCGGCCCGCGCAGCCCGGCGCCACCTGGCGGCTGCGCTCCTTCACCGCGGCGGGCATCGAGGTGTTCGGGGCCGGCCACAACGCCCTCGGTGCCTGGTGGTGGCTGGCGTCCACGGGCCGGCTCGGCCCCCACGGCGGCGCGGGGCGTTGGCACCAGCAGCTGGGCTCCACGGTGCTGCCGGTCGAGATCACCGCGGACGGGAACCGCCGCATCGAGGTCACCCTGGAACAGCGGGCGGCCGAATACGGGGCCGAGTTGACCGACCGAGCCGCCCTTGCCGAGGCGCTCGGGGTCGACGGCGACGGACTGGGGGCGGCCGCCGGACTGCCCGTCGCACAGGTCGTCTCCACGGGCGCCGCGCATCTGATGGTCGGGCTCCGAAGCCGTCGCGTCGTCGAGGCCGCGCGTCCGGATGCCGCCCGGCTGCGGGCGTTGCTGCCCGATGTCGGCGGCCAGGGTGTGTACCTGTACGCCCTCGATCCGGCCGAGCCCGGCGCCGGGGTGCATGCCCGCTTCGTCAACCCGGTCGCCGGTATCACCGAGGACCCGGCCACCGGGAGCGCCGCGGGCCCGCTCGCCTGCCTCCTGCGCCGTCACGGCCGGGCAGGTGACCAACTGGCCATCGTGCAGGGGCATGCGCTCGGCCGGCCCTCCCAGATCAGGGTCACCGTCGCCGGCGACACCCCGCGAGTCACCGGCCGCGCCGCCCTGGCCGCGACCGGTGAACTCAACCTGCCGAGAGGAGAACTCATCCCGCCGAGATGAGAACTCAACCCGCCGAGAGGGGAGAGGGGGAACGGAGAAAGCGTCCCCCGGGTGGAGCGGCCACGGCCCGTGCCATGGCCGCCCCGGCAGTTCAGGCGCCCGGTGGCACCTGTGACGGGCGGCCGGAGCCCCGGGTGAAGCGGTAGCCGGCGAGGCCGGCCAGGGCCGAGAGCAGTCCGCCCGCCGCGGTCCAGAGCCAGCGGTCGGACCACCCGCCGGAGGACCAGCCGCCGTCCGGCTCGCCCAGGGCCGCAGGCTCCCCGGGGGCGGTGCTCTCCTCGGCCTGCGGTGTGGCGGTGGAGGCGCCGGGCACCAGGGGCGCGGCGAGTGTGCCGTCCACCGCGTGGGCGCCGCCGGTGTCGGCCGTGGTGGCGTCGACCTCGGCGTGCACCGGCAGACCGAGGTCGTCCTTGGGCAGATCGACGACCGTCAGGCGTACGTAGTAGCTGCCGGGCAGCGGATCGTTCGACCACGGCTCCGCCCAGGCGCGGACCGTGCGCAGGGTGCAGGACAGCTCGACGGATCCCGCGTCCTGGGCCGCGGTCCTGGTCCGGGCGCCGTACATGCACGCCTGATGGCGGCGCAGCCCGTCGTAGACATCGAGCTGCCAGGTCGCCGCGCCGTGCCGGGCACTCTGCGGGAGCGTCACCTTGGCCTTGACCGTGGCGCGCTGTCCCGCGTCCACGGGCAGCACCCAGTAGAGGTAGTCACCGGTGGACGCGTCCGCCGTGGCCCGCTGATCCGGCTTGATGGCGGTCGCCGTACGGAAGGAGGTACCGGCCTCGGTCGGAGCGGCAGCCTCCGCATCCGCGTCGGCGCTGGTGCTCGCCCCGGGGGACGGACTGTCGGCGACGGCGGTTCCCGCCATGCCGAAGATACCGGCGCCGGCCAGTACCACGGTCATCAGTGTGCTTAGGGTGCGCATCAGTTGGTCCTCCAGACGGTGACGCGCCAACGGGATATCCAGCCCCAGAGCAGACCGGCGACGAGCCCGCTGAGTACCAGTGAGCCCAGCAGCCACCAGCCGTGTCCGAGGCCGAAGAAGGCCGCGTCGGAGGCGTCATCGGGCCCGTCCACCAGGTCGACGGTCAGCTCGACGGGCAGGCCCGGGTCGGTCTTGACCGAGGCGGGTGCCGAGAAGGAGTTGCTGACCTGGAGGCAGACGGTCTCCGCCGCCGGTGTGTCGTCGTCCCCGGAGGTGACTGGCGCCTTCGGGTAGCGCAGCCCGGAGGAGATCACATCCGTACGGCCGTCGCCGGCCTCGGAGCCGCGGACGATCTCCCGGCCGTGCACGGTCGAGGCCCGCAGCAGCACGCCGTAGTCGTTGTTCACGGCACGGTCCGCGGCGAGGCTCACCGAGGCACGCAGTTCCTGGCCGGGCCGGACGTTCACCCGGTACCAGCGGTGCTCGGCGAACTTCTCCCGGTCGCTGTAGAGACCGGCCTTGAGCTCGGGGGCATTGGCGCACTGCTGCGCGCCCTCGGTCGTCACCGGAGTGGCCACGGGATGGGCGGCGCGGTCCACCAACTGGTGTACCCGGTCCCGGAGTTGCTTGGTGTGCTGTACGGAGGTGTAGGTTCCGCCGGTCGCCTCGGCGATACAGCTCAGCTGGTTGCGGGTCTTGGCGTCCGGCAGCAGCCCGAGGGTGTCGACGGTGAGATGGATGCCCTTGGCGGCGATGTCCCGCGCCACCTGGCAGGGGTCGAGCGGGGCGCAGGTGTCCTCGCCGTCCGTGATGAGGACGATCCGGCGGGTCGCGTCGCCGCCCTTGAGGTCGTCGGCCGCGCCCAGCAGGGCCGGTCCGATGGGCGTCCAGCCGGTGGGGGCGAGCGTGGCCACCGCGGTCTTCGCCTCGGTCCGGTTCAGCGGGCCGACCGGGTAGAGCTGCCGGGTGTCCTTGCAGCCGACTTTCCGGTCCTCGCCGCGGTAGTTGGCGCCGAGGGTACGTATGCCGAGCTGGACCTCGTCCGGCACCGCGTCCAGTACCTCGTTGAACGCCTGCTTCGCGGCGGCCATCCGGCTCTGTCCGTCGATGTCACGCGCCCGCATCGAGCCGCTGACATCGAGCGTCAGCTCGACCTTGGGGGAAGACTTCGCATCCGGTTCACCGGCTGCGGCAGGTGTGGGGGCCAACGCGACGGTCATCGCGGCCAGCAGGCCGCACACCCCGGCCGCCAGCCGTTTTCTTGTGATCATCGCCGGATCGTATGGAGAAACTCCCCGCAATCCAAAAACGGTCCTCTCAACTGCGGTGTGGAGGAGGGCCGGTGGTGGGGGGCCGGTGCCCGGTCCGGTGGTTCCTTCCCTTGGCGGGGCAGGAAGCCGCGGGCCCGGCCGGGCGTCCGGGTCAGGTCAGCGCGGCGGCCATGCGCCGTACGGCCTCGGTGAGCAGCTCGGGCGAGGTCGCCAGGTTGAGCCGGACGTGACCGGCGCCGCCGGTGCCGAAGCCGGCACCGGGGCTGAGGGCGACCCTGCCGCGTTCGAGGAAGGCCGCGGCGGGGTCGTCACCGAGGCCGAGCGGGCGGCAGTCGAGCCAGGCCAGATACGTCCCGGCGGCGGGGCGGTAGCGGACCTCGGGGAGACGCTCGGCCAGCAGGCCGGCGAGCAGCCGGCGGTTGTCGTCGACGCCGGCGCGCACCGCGTCGAGCCAGTCACCGCCGTCCCGCAGGGCGGCGGTGTGGGCGATGATGCCGAGGTGACTGGGGCCGTGGCTGACCTCCTCCGGGATGCGGGCCAGCTCGTCGGCCGCGGCGGGCCCGGCGATGGCGAGCGCCGCCTTGAGACCGGCCAGGTTCCACGCCTTCGACGCCGACATCAGCGACAGACCGCTCTCCGCCCCGGGCACGCTCAAGTAGGGCACGAATCCGGCGTCCAGGGCCACCACGGGCGCGTGGATCTCGTCGGCGACGACCCGTACGCCGTACCTCTCCGCGAGCGCCGCGACCGCGGACAGTTCGTCGGCGTCGTGCACGGTGCCGGTGGGGTTGTGCGGGCTGCACAGCAGGTACGCGGCCCGGCCCCCGTCCGCGACCGCATGCCGGAACGCCCGCTCCAGCGAGGCGAAGTCGATCCGCCCCGTCTCTCCCAGCGGCGCTTCGACCACGCGCCGGTCCATATGCGCCACGAACTGGTAGAACGGCGGATAGACGGGGCAGTTGACGACCACCGCGTCTCCCGGGCCGGTCAGCAGCTTGAGCACCTCGACGATGCCCAGCATCACATCGGGCACGATCGCCGTGCGCTCCACGACGAGGCCTTCCCAGTCCCATCGCGCCCGTGCGAAGTCGGCCAGCGCCCTGGCGTACGCCGTCCCGGCCGGATAGCCCGTGTCGCCGAGCGCCACCGCATCCGTGATCGCCTCGGCGACCGGTACGGCGAGCGGCACATCCATCTCCGCCACCCACAGCGGCAGCACATCGTCCGGGTACGTACGCCACTTCATGCTCGTACGCTGCCGCAGGTCGTCGAGGGAGAGCCGGCGCAGCGGGTTGGTGTCGTCGGGGGTGGCACGCGGCACGGGGTCCATGAAGCCAAAATAGGCACGTTGCCCGGGGAAGGGCAGGGGGAGCGCGGCCTTCGTCAGCGGCCGGGGCCGTGCGCGCCGGGCCGGGACCCGTGGCCGGGCGGGTGTGCGGACCGGGCCGGAGTGGTGCCCACTGGTGGGCGCCGGGTCGGCTGTCAGGTGGCGGTGAGGACCAGAGCGGCCTGGTCATCGGGGGTGGAACGGCCCGCGAAGGCGGTCACCGAGGCATGAATGGCTTCGACGAGAGCGGCCGCGCCGGAGAACGGGGCCGGGAGGGCGACGAGGGCCTCGGCCAGACGGTGTTCGTCGAAGAACTCGCCGGCGGCGGAGCGGGCCTCGGTGATGCCGTCGGTGACCAGCACCAGACTGTCGCCCGTATAGAGGTCGAGCCGGCAGGCGGCGCCGTCGAATTCGGGGGCGATCCCCAGGAGCAGGCCCGACTGGACGAGTTGTTCGACCGTCCCGTCGGTGCGGCGCACGAGCGGCGGGACGTGGCCGGCGCGGATCAGCTCCAGCGCGAGGTGGGACGGGGTGTGCCGCAGCTCGCCGTAGACGAGCGAGACGAAGTAGTCCTCGTCGAGAGCGTTCCCGGTCAGCGCGGTGTTGATGGCGTCGACCACGGCGGCCGGGTCGTGCAGCAGCCGCGCGGCGGCACGTGCGGTGTGGCGGACCATGCCGGTGGTGGTCGCGGCCAGGGCACCGCGCCCGCACACATCGCCGATCATGAACGCCCAGCGGTCGTCCGGGAGCGGGAAGACGTCGTAGAAGTCGCCGCCGACCTCGAGCCCTTCACCGGCGGGGTAGTACGACGCCGCCAGATCGGCGCCGGGAATCCTGGGCAGCTCCGGAGGCAGCAGCCCGGCCTGGAGGTCGCGGGCCAGCTGGACACGGTTGCTGAACTGGTGGGCGTTGTCGGCGCTGGAAGCGGCCCGGCGGGCCAGCTCCTCGGCGAGGGCGATGACATGGCTGTCCAGGGGCCGGTCGGTGGCCAGCAGGGTCAGAGCGCCGAAAGTGCGGCCGCGGGTGGCCAGCGGGGCACAGACGTAACCGGTGACGCCGGGCGGCACGGGGCCGCCGCCGGGCGAGGTGCCGGTGTGGTCCGTCTCCGTGGTGCCCGAGGCCAGGACGCGGGCAACCGCCCTGTCGACCTGGTCCCGCAGGACGGGCGAGGCGAGGAGGTCCTCCTCGGCCCGGGAGGCGGCGGCCACGGCGATCCGCCGGGTCCGCCCGTCCTCGACGACATGGACGCTGCACAGCGGGGCCAAGGTCGGCACGGTCAGCCGGGCCAGGCACTGGAGACAGTCGGCGTAGTGCAGCTCGCGGGTGATGGCCGTGCTGGCGTCCAGGACGAAAGCCAGGTCCTCACGGGCCTCCTTCTCCCGCTCCTGGGCGGCGCGGCGCGCCTCCGTGGCCTGATGACGCTCGATGGCCAGCGCGGCGATACGGGCGAACGCGGCGCTGAGGGCCAGGTCCTTGTCCTCGGGGGCCTTGGGGGCGCGGTGATACATCGCGAAGGTGCCCAGCAGCCGGTCGTCCGTCGCCAGGATCGGAGTGGACCAGCACGCCGCGACCCCGGCCCGCGCGGCCAGGTCGTGGTAGCCGTCCCACCGGTGATCGGTGGCGATATCAGTGACGATCACCGGCACCCGCAGATACGCGGCGGTGCCGCACGAGCCGATGTCCGGACCGATGGCTATCCCGTCGATCGCCTCGTTGTAGAAGTCCGGCAGTCCCGGGCCGGTGCCGTGCCACAGATGTGCGCCCTCGGGATCGGCCAGCAGCACCGAGACGATCAGTTCCGGGGACAGCTCCTCGATGGCCCGCGCCATGCCGGTCAGGATGTCGCCCAGCGGGGCGTCGCGGGCGATCTGCTCCAGCAGGATGCGCTGTTCGGCCGCGAGCAGCTGGGCGTGGTGGTACACGGTGGTCTCCACCGCGAGCACGACCACCCCGTCGACCTCGCCGACCGCGTCCCGGCGGGGCTCGTACGTGAAGTCGAAGAACCCCTCCCGCTCCGCCCCCGGCACACCGAGCACCAGCCGGGCACCGCGGGCCCGGAACGGCGTCCCGGTGCGGTGCACCGCATCGAGCCGGTCGATGACGCCCTGCGGCACCAGCTCCGGCACCAGGTCCGCGATCGGCGCGCCCGTCCCGGCGCGGTCGCCGCCGAAGGCCTCGAAGAACGCCGGATTCGCCGCCTCCAGCAGGTGCGACGGGCCGCTCAGCGCAGCGAAGATCACCGGAGCCTGATCGAACAGGTCCTCGTACTCCGCGCTCCGCCGGGGCGTGGACCTGGGATATGCGGTGATCGCGCCGGGGCGATCCGACTGTAGGGACATGACAGGCCGCCCTCTCTCGCACACATCGACCGCGGCGCCCGTCCACCTCCCACTCTGGCACACCACCACAAGGTTTCCGGGCCACGGCCCCGCGTGCTCACCGAGCGGATCCGCTCGGCAACGCGCTGAACTTTTCGGCCGTCCTTGTGCGGCGGTACGTCGTCGGTACGTGACGGGTCCGTTCGGCGTACGCGTTCCCCTCCCCGGAAGGGATAACACCAGATTTGCCTGATTCCTCCCGTACTGTCCTCGTGGCCGATGGGCCTCCCGCACCGGCCACCGGTCCGCCCGGCGGCTCGCCGAGCGCGGCGCCACCGCCCCGGCGCACCACCGCACCGGCGCCGAGGCGGCAGGCCGCGACCACCCGAGGAACCCTTGTGATCGAACTCGCCCCGGACCAACTCCCCCCGCTCACCCGTTGGTTCGCCGCCGGAGTCCCCGGGACGGCGGCGCTGGCCGAACACGTACGGGCCGGTGGCACCGGCCGCTGGTGGGCCGACCGCGCCGCAGACCCACGTGCCCTGGCCGTGGCCTGCGCGGACCATGTACTCCTCCGCGGCGACCCGGGCGCCCTGGCCCCGGACGCCCTCGCCGTCTTCGGCGCGCACTATGTGCAGGCCCCCGCCCGCTTCCTGCCGGCGCTGGGCAGCGCCTTCGACCTGGTCGTGCCGTGGGAGCGGATGCTGTATCTGCACCGGGAGCCCGTACCGGCGCCGTGCACCCCGGACGGTGTGACGGTGCGTCGGCTGGCACCGGGGGACGCCCCGGTGTTGGCCGCCCTCCCTCCGGACGCGGCGTGGGTCCACGCCAGCTGGGGCGGCGCGGCCGGTCTCGCCGCGTCCGGACTCGGCTGGGCCGCCGTCCGGACGGACGAGGTCCTCGCCGTGGCCTGCACCTACTTCCACGGCACCCGATACGAGGACATCGCCTGCTTCACCCTCCCCGGACACCGCCGTCAGCACCTGGCCCTGGCGTGTGTGACCGCCCTGTGCCAGGACATCGCCGCCCGCGGACACACCCCGAGCTGGACCTGCTCCCGCGACAACCGCCCCAGCCGGCTGCTCGCCTGGACCGCGGGATTCCGTCTGGAGGACGAGTACGTGCACCACCTCACCGGAAAACCGGCCCGCAGGAGCGCCGGGCTCCCCGTCTGAACACCCGGCTGCCGCCGCGTCCCCGGGACACGAACGCGCCACAAGGCCGAGCACCACGGTCACGACGTCCGCACTACGTACGCTGACGTGGCCGTCTCGCCGATGACCGGATGCTTTCGCGGTACGACAGGAGCACACGATGGCCGCCTCCGCCGGATCTCCTCCCGGGGACGCAGCACGGCATCGCCTGCGCGCGTGGATGCTGGAGGGCCTGGCCGACATGGCCAAGCACCACCCCGGGCCGCACGCCGCGCCCGAAGGCGCCCACCGACAGCGGTGGTGGCGGGTGATGTGCCTGACCGGAGTGGACTACTTCTCGACACTCGGCTATCAGCCGGGCATCGCCGCGCTGGCCGCAGGCGCGCTGTCGCCGATCGCCACCCTGGTCCTCGTCCTGGTGACGCTGGCCGGCGCGCTGCCGGTGTACCGGCGGGTGGCGCGGGAGAGCCCGCACGGACAGGGCTCGATCGCGATGCTGGAGCGGCTGCTGTCCTTCTGGCAGGGCAAGCTGTTCGTGCTGACCCTGCTGGGTTTCGCCGCCACCGACTTCCTCATCACCATCACCCTGTCGGCGGCCGACGCCGCCACCCACCTGGTGGAGAACCCCCACCTCACCAGCGCCCTGCACAACGGTCAGCTGGTCATCACGCTGATCCTGGTCGCCCTGCTCGGCGCGGTGTTCCTCAAGGGTTTCCTGGAGGCCATCGGGGTGGCGATCGTGCTGGTGGGCCTCTACCTGGCGCTCAATGCGGTCGTGGTCGTCGCCGGACTGTGGCATGTGGCCGGCACCGCGCATGTCGTCACCGACTGGTCCCATGCGCTGACCGCCGAGCACGGCAGCGTGCCGGCGATGATCGGTGTGGCGCTGCTGGTCTTCCCGAAGCTGGCACTGGGCCTGTCCGGGTTCGAGACCGGTGTGGCCGTCATGCCCCATATCGAGGGCGACCCCGACGACACCGAGGAGCGCCCCACCGGCCGGATCCGGGGCGCGAAGAAGCTGCTCACCACCGCCGCCGTGATCATGAGCGTCTTCCTCATCATCACCAGCTTCATCACGACCCTGCTCATCCCCGCGGACGCCTTCAAGCCGGGCGGACCGGCCAACGGGCGCGCCCTGGCCTATCTGGCCCATGAGTACCTGGGCTCCCTCTTCGGCACGGTCTACGACGTCTCCACCATCGCCATCCTCTGGTTCGCCGGCGCCTCGGCCATGGCCGGTCTGCTGAATCTGATGCCGCAGTATCTGCCGCGCTACGGGATGGCGCCCCACTGGGCGCGGGCGGTCCGCCCGATGGTGCTGGTCTTCACCCTGGTCGCCTTCCTCGTGACCTGGCTCTTCGACGCCGATGTGGACGCCCAGGGCGGCGCCTACGCCACCGGCGTGCTGGTCCTCATCAGCTCCGCCGCGATCGCCGTGACCATCACCGCCCGGCGCGCCCGCGAGCACGGCTGGACGATCGGCTTCGGCGTCATCGCCGTGGTGTTCCTCTACACCACGGTGGCGAATGTGATCGAGCGCCCCGACGGTGTGAAGATCGGTGCCTGTTTCATCGCCGGCATCATCCTCGTCTCGTTCCTCTCCCGCCTCGCCCGGGCCTTCGAACTGCGGGTGACCAGCGTCGTGCTCGACGAGAAGGCCGAGCGGTTCATCCGCGACACCGCCCACCGCAAGATCCGCTTCATCGCCAACGAGCCCGACCAGCGCGATCTGTCCGAGTACCGCGACAAGCTCCAGCAGATCCGCACGGACAACGACCTCCCGGTCGACGACGACTTCATCTTCGTCGAGGTCACCGTCGGCGACCCGTCCGAATTCGAGAGCGAACTCCGCGTACGCGGCGAGGTGCTGCACGGCCGATTCCGGGTGCTCGTCATGGACAGCTCCACCGTCTCCAACGCGCTGGCCGCTCTGCTGCTGCACGCACGCGACCTCACCGGGGCGCGGCCGCACATCTACTTCGAGTGGACCGAGGGCAACCCCTTCGCCCAGTTCCTCCGCTTCTTCCTCTTCGGCCAGGGCGAAGTCGCCCCCGTCACCCGGGAGGTCCTGCGCGAGGCCGAACCCGACCGCGACCGCCGCCCCCGCGTCCACGTCGGCTGAGCGGCGCCACCGGGCATGCCCTATCGGCGTACGAGGACGCAGTCGCCGCACACGGCACCCGCGGCGTCCGGTGCGGCACGGTAGATCAGACAGCAACTCCTGCGCCGGAAGCGCCCGTTGCGCGGATCCACGGTGTGGGCGTCGCGGAGCTGTGGGTGGCGCAGCATCAGCAGGGCCGCGGTGCGGGCGGGCCGCGCCAGGGCCGGTGCTGCCGACACGATGCCCGCGGCCGCGCCGTTCACGGCCGATGCCACATTGCCCCACAGAATGCGCCGGGACACCGAAAAGGCCGCGACGGCGTCCACCAGATCGCGGACCGGCCCCTCCAGCAGGGCCCCGGCAGCACCGGCACCGGTGACGGATCCGGCGTCACCCGTGGCAACGGCGTCACCCGTGGCGACGGCGGCCACCGTCTCCCGCGGCAGCGACAGGGCGAACGCGCCACCGAGGCCGGAGTGCCACCGCAGATCGTCCAGTGTGGGCGGCCGCGACGGCAGGCGGTGCAGAGCGGCCAGGCCGAGCAGCGGTGAGACGACCCGCGCCACCAGCCCCAGATGCGCCACCGACGCGGCCACGCGCAGCTCGACCTCCTCGGCCGGTCGCCCACCGCCGCCCGCGAGAGCGGCCCGCACCGAGGCGACCCGCTCCGCCAGGACCCCGCTCTCCACCCGCGCCACCTCGCTCAACTTCCGCCAAGGCGCGATGGGTTCCGACCCCGCGGCGTGCGTCTCGAAGGTGAAGAACGGCCCGAGAGCCGAGACCTGTTCCTGCAACGCGGTGGTGGGTTCCGTCATGACGTGCCTGTCCGTTTCCGGTGGTGCGGGGGGAGGAGGCGGCGGGAGGTCCGGCCGATCGGCACCGGACACTGCCGCGGGAGCGGTACGAGGCCGGGCGCAGTCCGTCACTTCCGCCGTCCGTAGAGGTCGGTGAGCAGCGCGACGGCGGCGTGGGTCGCCGGATGCGGGTCATGGCGCCGCCAGATGAGGTGGACCGCGATGGGTGCCGCGTCCCGCAGCCGCCGGAAGACGATGCCGTCGCGGCGGTACTGGTTGACGGTGCTCTCCGGCGTGATGCCGACGGTGCGGCCGGTGGCGATCAGCGCGAGCCAGTCGTCGATGTCCTGGGTGTGTTCGACGACGGGACGCGCTGATTCGGGCCACAGGTCGGCCGTGGTGGTGCCGGTGCGCCGGTCGATGAGCAACGTGCGTTCGCGGATGTCGCACAGGGCGATGGAACGGCGTCTGGCCCAGGGATCGTCGGCGGCCATGGCGCAGTAGCGGCGTTCGTGGCCGACGACGGCGCTGGCGAAACGCGCGTCATCGAAGGCGGTGCGGACCACGGCGAGGTCGCACAGGCCCTCCGCCAGGCCACCGGTGGCGGAGTTGGTGCGGATCAGGTGCAGCTCGACGTCGGGATAGCGGGCGGCCCAACGGCGCTGGTACTCGGCGGTGTGCCGGCCCATGGCCGACCATGCGTGGCCGATGCGCAGCCGCGTATGACCGGTGGTGGCCTCCCGGATGAGGTTGTCGGCCTCGGCCAGCACCTTCCGGGCACGCGCCAGCACCTGAACACCTGCCGTGGTGGGGATGACGCTCCGGCTCGTACGGTGCAACAGCCGTACGCCCAGGGCGTCTTCGAGCGAACCGAGGGTGCGGGACACCGCCGCCTGCGAGATGCCGAGATCGATGGCGGCATCGGTGAAGCCACCGGCATCGACGATCGCCACCAGACAGCGCAGATGCCGCAGTTCCATGGGCAGAGTCATAGGCAGATCCATAACCACAGCGTATTGATGAGTACGTGCATGCATTTTACGTATGGATCCGCGCGGAGGGATGCTGCCTGCATGCGAAGGAGCACTCAAGGCCGGCTGTACCCCGAGGCCGCTCAGGGGGGATCGGCGACCTATCCGGGCCGTGCGGCAGGCGTGGCGATGATGTGTGGCAGCGGGCTCTCCAACCAGATCGGTGCCGCCACCGGAGCACTGGCGTTTCCGGTGATCGGGCCGGCCGGTGTGGTGGCCGTACGGCAGTGGGTGGCCGGCCTCGTCCTCCTGGCGGTGGGCCGGCCGCGGCTGCGCTCGTTCACCTGGCGGCAGTGGTGGCCGGTGCTGTGCCTGGCGGCGGTCTTCGCCACGATGAACCTGTCCCTCTACACGGCGATCGACCGCATCGGCCTGGGCCTGGCGGTGACCCTGGAGTTCCTCGGGCCGCTGGCCGTGGCCCTGGCCGCCTCCCGCCGCCTGGCCGACCTGCTGTGCGCCCTCGTCGCGGGGGCGGCGGTCGTCCTGCTGGCCCGCCCGCAGCCGAGCACCGACTACGCCGGCATCGCGCTGGGCCTGCTCGCCGCCGTGTGCTGGGCGTCCTACGTCCTGCTCAACCGCCTCGTCGGCGCCCGCCTGCCGGGCACCGAAGGGTCGGCCGCCGCTGCCGGCGTCTCCGCCCTGCTGTACCTGCCCGTCGGCATCACCGTGCTCGCCCACCATCCGCCGACCGCGAGCGCCGTGGGCTGTGCGGCGGCCGCCGGCATCCTCTCCTCGGCCGTCCCGTTCCTCGCCGACCTGCTCGCCCTGCGCCGGGTCCCCGCCCGCTTCTTCGGCGTCTTCATGAGCGTCAACCCCGTCCTCGCGGCCCTGGTCGGCCTCGTCGTCCTGGACCAGGCCCTGCACGCGATCGACTGGCTGGCCATCGCGGCCATCGTGGCGGCCAACACCGTCAGCATCCTGGCCGCTGGCTCCCGCACCACGGCCCCGCCCGGCGGACGGGGCGCGACGCTCCCTGTCGCCTCGGGGGGGCCGGTCACGGCGACGGCTCCCGTGGCGGCTGATCCGGTCGCGTCGCACGACCTGCGGACCGGCCCGATGGCGCGCTGTGAAGCCCCACGCGAAACCTCCGCCAACGGGCTCTAACCTGGAGGAATGGGCAGTGACTTGCTCACCCTGTTCCTCTGCGGCGATGTCATGCTCGGCCGTGGCGTCGACCAGATCCTTCCGTGCCCGGGAGACCCGGCGCTGCGGGAGGGCTACGTGCAGGACGCCCGGTCCTATGTCGAGCTGGCGGAGGCGGTGAACGGCCCCATTCCCCGTCCGGTCGGCTTCGCCTGGCCCTGGGGGGACGCACTGCGGGTGCTGGATGACGCCGCGCCCGCCGCCCGGGTGCTCAATCTGGAAACCGGCGTCACGGAGGACGGCGCATTCGCCCCCGGCAAGGGAATCCACTACCGGATGCACCCCGCGAACCTTCCGTGCCTGACCGCCGCCCGCCCCGACGTCTGCGTACTGGCCAACAACCACGTCCTGGACTTCGGCCGCCAAGGACTGGCGGACACCCTCGACGCCTTGGCGGGGGCGGGGCTGCGGACGGCCGGGGCGGGCGCGGACGCCGACGCGGCGCGCCGGCCGGCGGTCGTTCCCCTCGAAGGCGGCCGCCGCATCCTGGTCTTCTCCTTCGGCATGCCGTCCAGCGGCATCCCCGGATCATGGGCCGCGACCGGGGACCGCGCCGGCGTCGACTTCGTGGCCAGGCCCTCGTCGGCCGCCGCGACCGGGATCGTCGGCCGGGTACGGCAGGTGAAGCGGCCGGGCGATGTCGTGGTGGTCTCCGTCCACTGGGGTGCCAACTGGGGTTACCACGTGACCCGTGACGAGGCCGCCTTCGCGCATGTACTTCTCGACGGCGGCGTGGATGTCGTCCACGGACACTCCTCGCACCATCCCCGCGCCCTGGAGGCGTACCGGGGGAAGCTCGTGATCTACGGGTGCGGCGACTTCATCGACGACTACGAGGGCATCACCGGCTACCAGCGGTATCGGGACGACCTGCGGCTGCTCTGCCTCGTCTCGGTGGACCCGGACACCGGCAGACTGCACGAGGTGCGGATCACCCCTCTTCAGGCCCGGCGCATGCGGCTGTGGCATGCCTCGCGCCAGGACACCCGATGGCTGCGGGCGCTCCTCGACCGGATCGGTTCCGGCTTCCACCCGTGCGTCCTCTCCACCCCTGAGGGCACGCTCACCCTCCGTCCTTCCGGGACTTCGTGACCGTCATGACGGCGTCGCCGGCCGTGCCAGGGCGAGAGGGGAGAGAGCGACGTTCACCGGCCGTCCTCTTCCGCCGCACTGCCGTCCGGGAGCGGGATCTCCCGGAATCGCGGCGTGCCGGGTTCCGGGGCGAGCCTGGTGGCGCGGGCGGTGAAGCTGATGGCGTGGTACCAGCCGCACAGCATCAGCAGGTCGAGGAGTTCTTCCGGAGTGAACTCGGTGGTGAGCCGGGCCCAGAGCGTGTCATCGATGTCGTGGCGGGTGTGCAGGGCATCGGCCGCGTCGAGGAGAAGCCGGTCGCGCTCGAACGTCCAGCAGGGATCGGCACTCGTTCCGTGGGTGAGTGAACTGATCTGTGCGGCGGTCAGGCCGGCCCGGGTGGCGAAACGGGCGACGTGCACGCCCCATTCGTACTCGCAGCCGCACCGCGCGCAGGTGCGGTCGATGAGGATCTCCCGGTCCCGCAGGCCGAGGCCGAGCCGGCGGCTGAGCTCGTACGAGCCCCAGCCGTGCAGCGCCTCGGCCAGCGGCACCTTGCGCGCGTACAGGCGGAACAGGGCGAGCGGCGCCTCGCCGTCCGGCATCATGCGGCGCAGAACCGCGGCGGCCTCGGGGGAGTAGGGGGCTTCGACGGGCGGGATGCGCGCACTCATGACCACTCTGACCACTCCCTTCATCGCTTCGGATTTCGAAGCGATGAAGGGAGTGTAGTGGTTCGGAAATCGAAGCGCTGCCCCCTCGGGAAAGATGCCTGCGACGCGATGCGGGGCCCGGCCGGGGCTCCGCTCAGGGCAGCAGAGTGTCGAGGAAGGCGTTGGAGAACACCCGTGCCGGGTCATAGCGGTTCAGCGTGTCCCGGGCGGTGCGCCAGTCCTCGAACGCGGCCGGGACGGTGCCGCCCACGGCGGCAGGATCCGTCCACGGACCGCCGTCCGTGTAGGCCCAGCCCTTGGACCACTCGGGGCGCACGGTCGCATACGAGCCGGTGTAGGTCTGCCAGATCCACTGTTCCAGCTCGCGGAAGAAGGGGGCCGCACCGGGCGTGCCGGGATAGGTGGCGAAGTCGAGCCACACGACGGTGTCCCACTCGGGGTGGTCGGCGCGGGCTCGCGCCGGGGACAGCAGCGGGCCGTCGAGGGGGTCCGTACCGGTGATGCGCAGCTCGATCGGGCCGTTGACCGGGTACGAGCCACGGTTCTGATGAGCCGTCAGCACGCTCTGGTAGCGGGAGTAGAAGTCACCCACCACCCGCTGCACATTCGCCCGGGACGTCAGTACCGCCCACCCCGCTTCGACGATCCGCAGTGTCGAGGGCTCGACGTACAGCAGGCTGTTCCTCGACCAGCCCCAGACGTCCCAGGTGCCGGTGACGATCAGCCCGGACCCGACGATGGACATGGCGAGCTTGGTGAACGCGGGCGTCTTGTCGCCGCCGCCCGCGGCGATCTCCCCGAGCAGCCCGGACATCTCCTCGGTGACACGGTTGGCAAAGGTGTAGGCGTACGGGACGTCGATCTGCTTGGCGAGCAGCGGCTTGGACGGTGCCGGGCTCCACACCTTCAGCCAGGGCACATCGGTGAAGGGGAACCAGATCGCTTCGATACGTCCGGTGCGCTCCAGGTAGGAGCTGATCGTGCGGCCGCCCGTACCGGGCGGACCGAAGACGGTGCCCACGTTCACGTCGAACCAATTCTGGCAGCGCAGCCGGGTGTTGGCCGCCGCGGTCATCGTCACCTCGGTGAGGAACGCACGGCCCAGATGGACCAGGAACGCGCGGATGTCCGGGTCGGAGCGGGTGAAGGTCTTGAGCACATAGCGGCCCGCCGCCGCGCTCCACACCACGGCGGTGAGGGAGGTGACCAGGGAGCTCAGGGTGCCGAAGCCGGATCCCGCGGGCGGGCGTTCGGTGGCGGTGGGCAGTCCCGTGCCGTGGCCGCCGATGGCGAGCACCCCGCCGATGGTGAGGTCGCCGGGCGCGGTGGTGGTGGCGAGCCCGAGCCCTGCCTCCTCCAGGCGGGCGAGGATGGTGTCGAGCGTTGCCCCCGTCTGCGCCGTGACGCTCCCGGGGCCGCCGCTCTGCACACTGACCGCGGTGAGGTGGGACGTGGTGTCGACGATGACCGTACGGTTGGTGTCGGCCCCGGCGGGCAGCACCAGCGGCGACCAGGTGTGCCCCTTGCCCCGGGCCCGTAGCCGGTAGCCGTGCTCATGGGCCCAGTTGGCGAGCGTGACCACGTCGTCGGGCGTGCGCGCCGAGGCGGTCCAGACCCCCTCGACGATGATCTCCAACGACCAGTTGCGGAAGGCCTGCTGGGAGAGCGGGATGCCCGCGGGAAAGCCGGGCGGCGGGGCGAGGGTGGCTGCGGCACTGCCCGCGGGAATGCGATGAGCGGGCTGTAATCCGGCTGCCGCGGCGAGCCCCGCGGCGGCGGCCCCGGTCAGCAGCGTGCGGCGGGTGAAGGATGCTCTTCGAGCGCTGTCGTCGGACATGGCTGTCCCTCCGGCGCGCGGCGCGCCGGCCCCGCGGCACCGCGCACGGATCGTAGGGGTGAGACCGTACGAGCGCCCCGGTGCGGTGGGGGTGTGCCGGAAGAGTAAGGTGACGGGCCATCAGTTGCAATGGCCGTCCGTAAATACCGTTCCCCGGCGGGCCGAAGGGGATCGGTCCGCCGGGGACATCGAGTGGATCGGGACCGGGTTCTACCAGCGGTACCAGCGGCCGCGCCGGCCGGCGGCGCCGGTCGAACGCATGAGGAAGCCGAGCAGCCAGAAGGCCAGCACGACCACGGCGACGATCCACAGCGCCTTGAGCGCGAATCCCGCGCCGAAGAGAAGCAGCGCGAGAAGCAGAACCAGAAGCAGCGGAACCATAATCCTGCACCTCCGTGTAGGTAGGACGGGAGAGCGCATGGAAGAAACCATGACGCCGATCTGATGAGGAGTGCGGGACCGACGACCTCGCTCCGCCCGGCACCGGCCGGGCGTCGACTGCACGCCTGCGCCCCTTTGCGGCGGTCCGGACGGTGTCCGGCTGCTCCGCAGCGGCCCTTGCCAACGCGCTACGGATCACCGCGGAGGAGCGAAGAACCTGGTGTGCTCCGGAGCGAAAAAACCTGGTGTGCTCTGCGGCCCTGATAGTGCGTGTTGCCGTTCAACCGCCGTTGAAACATCGGCGCGGGGCGACACCGGTCTCGGGAATTCGGTACCGGTCAGGAATGCAGCGGGGGCGTCCGGCGACGGGGGTGTCGCTGAACCGCTCAGCCGAGGTCATTGCGTGGCAACAGGGAGCCAAGGGGACCGAGATCGAGATTGAGGTCCTCCATCGTGAGCCCGTAGCGCTCACAGAGTTCCGTCATACGGTCCTGGAGAATCATGAGCGTCATCCCGACCCGCTCTTCCTGCTCCTCATTCAGACCGCCCTGGTCGACGCGGTGCAGTGCGGTGCGCTCCATGAGCTGCCGCAAGAGCTCCACGATGGTCAGCACCAATTTCATGAGGTCGCGTTCGACCGTCTCCGGGTCGGTCTTCAGCCGTTGGGCGATACTGCTGCCCTGCCCCTGCCGATGTTCCTCGGCGCCGGCCGGCACCAGGTCGAATGCCCGTGCCGCCGCCTGCGCCACCTCCGCGAAGGCGGGCTTCACGGGCGCGGCCGGATTCACCGGTTCCTCCGTCATGGCGTATCCCTCGTCACTTGGAAAATCCTCCTCACGGTCCTTCACCACGGTGCCGGACTGTCGGGCGTGATCGAGCGAATCACCGCGCGCAGATTGATATGGACAAGATCCACCTCGGCAATGGACAGCACCACATCTCCGGTAAGGACGGCACCGCCGTTCAGGAGGCGGTCCAAGAGATCGATCAGGGCAATCTGCCGCCCGGCGAGAGATTCCTCCTCGGTGCGGTCCGCCACGAACGAGGCATCCGTGAACGCGGCCTCAAGGTCGTTTCCCTTCATGGGTTCCCGCCTTCCGCGGGCGGCGTCGCGAAGGAGTACGGGGCCCACGGACCGGTGATCTCGACACGTACGCCGGGGACACCATCGGCCAGACCCTTCAGGGCCCGGTGGAACTCCCCGATGCGGTCCGTGGGGACCAGATACGCCTCGTTGGCGATGTTCTCGCCGGTACCGGACGCCAGTTCACCTTGCTGCGGGCGGTGCGCGACCAGGTCCCGTGCCACGTCGGCCACCCGGACCCGCACTTCGGCGGCGACGGCTCCCGCCGCACGGTAGGCATCACGATGCATACGCCGTTGGGCCCGCCGCTGCTGCAAGTAGGCCCGGCCGGGACTGACCGCGGACGCGGCGGGGGCCGGGCTGCCGGGCGCGGCAGATCCCGAGGCGCCGGCCGCGGCCGCGGGGGCTTCGGCCGCGGCCGCCGCGCGTGCGTCCGCGTACACCTTCACCCCCACTTCGGCATGGCCTTCGAGCCGGGAGAGCAGCGCGTCGAACTCGGTACCGCGCTCGTCCAGCATCGACCGCACCCGGGCATCGTCCAGATACACCGTGGCCAGCCGCATGGGCAGCACCATGGCGCCGGCATGGGCGGCCTCGACGACGGCGTGGTGCGTCCGCGCGATCCTCTCCAGCTCCGTCAGGTCCTCCAGCTGCGCCTTCATGCCCTCCGCGCTGAAGGCGTCGGCAGGGACGGAGGAGACCAGGGCCGTGAGGCGGCCGGAGGTGACCGTCCGGAGGGGGCCGTCCCGCAGCCCGGTCAGCTGACGAGCCGACGCATCGAGGGCAGGGCCGGTGCGGCCGATGGCGTAGACGTACGAGATCCAAGAGCGGTCGGATTCCTGCTGCGCAGAGGGCCGATCAGAGGGCTGCTCAGGGGGCTGATCAGCGGGCCGGCCGAGGGTGCGCGGCGAGACCGCAGTCTCCTCGGCTCCTGGCGTGGGGCGGTTCACTGCTCCTCCTTGCGGTCTGCCTGGTGTGCGCCGGAGCCCTCGGGGGAGCCGATGGCCGCGCGCAGTTCGGCGAGTTCGGCGCGCAGCTGCCGGTTCTCCTCGGCCAGCGGGTCACTGCCGACGGCCGGCGTACGCCCGTCGGGAACCTCCTGCGGCGCACGGGCGCGGGACGAGAGGGAGGGGTCGTGTTCCCACCAGTCGATGCCCATCTCCTTGGCCTTGTCGACGGAGGCGACGAGCAGCCGGAGCTTGATGGTCAGCAGCTCGATGTCGAGCAGATTGATCTGGATGTCGCCCGCGATGACGACGCCCTTGTCGAGGACACGCTCCAGGATGTCGGCCAGGTTGGCGGAGGACCCCTGCCGGCCGTACGGGGACGGACCGGAGGAAGGCCCCATACGGCCGGCCAGTGAATCGGACATGATCAGCCTCGTCTGTGCGGTCGCGGTCGTGGTCGGGACGGGTCAGCGGGCAACGGCGGTACGGCGGCCCCGGCGGGGTGCCGGCGGCTCGTCCTCGTCGTACGGGTCCCGTGCGTCCGCCGGTTCGTGCGCCGGTTCGTCGTCCTCGTCGAGCGGCTCCCCGCGGTCGTCGTCCTCGTCGACGGGCTCCTCGAGGTCGTCCTCGTCGGCATCGGATTCCGCCGCGAGGTCGTCGTGGTCGTCGTCCACGTCGTGGTCGTCGACGTCGTGATCGTCTACGTCGTGGTGGTCCACGCCCTCGTCCTCGGCGTCGTCAACGCCCTCAACGTCCTCGGCGTCTTCCTCGCCATCGAGGTCATCGAGGTCCTCGTCCTCAGCGTCGGCATCCTCGTCGGCCTCATCGTCTCCGGGGCGCACCTCGTCGGAGCCGCGCTCGTTTTCCTCCCGGTCCTCCTCCTCCGCCGCGACGGCGTCATCGTGCGCGACCACGACCTCGCCGTCCTGGATCTCACCGCGCCAGCCATCGGTGGCCTCGCCGCGCATCATGATGAATTTGCGGTAGAGCTTGAGGTCCAGCCGGGCCCGGCGGCCCTGGGCGCGCCAGATGTTGCCCGTCTTCTCGAACAGGCCCTTGGGGAAGTACTCAAGAACCAGCAGCACCCGCGTCAGGTTGTCGGTGAGGCGGTGGAAGGTCACCACGCCCTTGACCGTGCCCTTCGCGCCTTCGGTGGTCCAGGTGATCCGCTCGTCGGGCACCTGCTCGGTGACATTGGCCCGCCAACTGCGCGTGGACTTGGCGACCTTCACCTTCCAGTTGCTGCTGGTGTCATCGGATTTCTCGACACTGACGACGCCCTTGGCGAAGGTGCTGAATTCCTGGAACTGCGTCCACTGGTCGTACGCCTCGCGTACGGGGACACCCACATCGATGTCCTCGACGATCGTCACGCTCTTGGACTTGCCGCCGCCGCCCTTGCGGCCCTTGCCGAACAGGCTCTTCACCTTGTCCTTGACGGTGTCCTTGAGGTGGGATGCGCCCACCGTCAGCGCCGCCTGCTGCGGCGACTTGCCCTCGCCGAGGGCCTTGCCGCCCTTCGCCAGACTGCTCACCAGGCCGCCGGGACCCTGGCCGGGTTCGGCGAGCTTGCCGACGCTCTCGCCCAGCTTGTGGCCGAGTTGGGTGACCGCGTGTTCCGCCCGGGCCTGGAGGTAGTGCTGAAGTTCTTCCTTGAGCTGGTCGGCCGCCGGGCTCTTGGTCACCTCGTCCTTGATCTTGCTGAAGGTGGACTCAGCCATTGCTGCCTCCACGGTCGGCAACCGTGCGCGCCGCGCCGGAAGCCTTGCTCGATGCCTTGTTGCGGGCACCGGAGGCGGCCTTCCGCCCCGGGGCGGTGGAGGTGCGTCCGCGGGAGGACGCGGACGCGGCCTTACCCGAAGTCTTGGAGGCGCTCGACGCCGAGCGCCGCGGCGTGGACGACCGGTCGGTGGCCGTCGACTTCTTGGCCGACGCCGACTTCGTGGCGGTCTTCGTGGCCGTTTTCGTGGCCGAGTTCGCGGACGACTTGGCAGGTGTCTTACGGCGCGGGGCGGGCTTCTCGCTCTCCGCGTCCGGGGCGTCCGAGGCGTCGTCGATGTCCTCGGCGTCGTCCCGCGGCTCGTCCTCGGGCTCCGGATCCGCATCATCCGCCGCGTGTCCGGCACCGTCCGTCCCGCCCTCGTCGAGGGCCAGGGTCCGCTCGTGCAGGGAGTCGGCGAGACCGTTCATCCGCTGGGTGAGCGCGGCACCGGCGGCCGACTTCGTGGCGTCCACCAGCTCCTTGCGCACCTGGTCGTTGAGGGGGGCGAGAACCGGTGAGTTGGCCACCAGCGTGCCCAGTTGCCTGGGGTCCAGGTTCAGTTTCTTGCCGGCCAGGAACATGCCCAGCCCGATGGCCAGCTTGGCTTTCTTCGTGCGCCCCAGGAGGTAGCCCCCTACGAGGGCCACACCTATCTTGGCGTTGTTCATCATCTCTCGTACACCTCGTTCTCCCCGTGATCAGGAGTCGGTACGTAGTCGGCGCTGCTGGGCCTCCAGCCATTCGAGCCGGTCCAGGAGCTCGTCCTCGCGGGAGTCGAACTCGTCGGCCCCGATGGTGCCGTCCAGCAACTGCTGTTCCAGCGCGGCCAGTTCCTCGTGGACCGGCGCCGGGTCGTAGTACTCGCGCTCGGCGGTGAGCACCACTTGGTCAAGGACCCAGACCGTGCCCCGTACCGGGGCCAGCGGCAGGGTCAGGATCTGTGTGATGAGGCCCATGACAACGGATCTCCGCTCGCGGTCAGACGAAGCTGTACGGCGGCAACGGGCCGTGCAGATCGAAGGTGTAGGCGTCACCGCGCTTCCCGGCCTCCGCATGGACCGCCTCGGAGAAGGCCGCGGCCTTCTCCCGCTCCACGAGGAACGACACGCTGAGGAAATGACGCTTCGTCGGTTCGACGGCCGCGGTGCGTACCGCGTCCGGAGTCAGAAGGGCCACGATGTCCGTACGCGCCCGGTCCTGGCGGGCCTGGACCTCCTGCGAGATCAGCTCGCCCAGGGCCACCTTGTCGTCGTACGCGTCCGGGTTCTGCCGGGTGCGTTCGTTGAGCCGTTGCACCTCGGCGGATTCCTGGACGATCTCCCGCAGCAGATCGTCCTCGTCGCGTGCCACCTTGAGGTGGTACTCGCGGCAGCCGGCGACCTCTGCGAGGCGCTGGGTGTAGGTGTCGCGGTGTTCCTCCAGCGCGGAGACCACCTGTGCGTCGTCGGGACCGACCAGTCCGAAGCGCATCGGCAGGGCGGCACCGTCGGCCAGCAGACGTTCCTGAACGCCCTGGTGGGCCACCACATCGCGGCGCTTGGCCCGTAGCTCTGCCGGCGCGTCGCTGACCACGGCACACAGGTCCTTCGTCTTGACGGTGCGCAGTGGCGCTGCCGGGCTGCCGACCCCGGCGACGTCGTTGAGTCGCAAGGGATGGTCGGCACCGGTGATGGCGTAGAGGTAGGTTGCCACGGTTCAGTCCTCCCGACGGCGGGCCGTGCGACGGTTGGTGGAGCCGGCGGACTTACGTGCCGGACGCTCTTCCGCCTCCTCCTCGGATCCCTCCTGGCCCTTCTGTAGGGATTCGCTGAATGCCTCGACGGCTCCTGTCAGCGCGCCTTTCGACTTTCCTTTGGCACCGCTTTCCGTTGCCTCCCCGACCAGGTCGGTGAGCTGACTCGGCGCCTTGCGACCCGATTCCAGGTCCAGACGGTTGCACGCCTCGGCGAAGCGCAGATAGGTATCCACGCTCGCCACGACGACGCGTACGTCAATCTTGAGAATTTCGATGCCGACGAGGGAGACCCGCACAAAGGCGTCAATGACAAGCCCTCGGTCGAGTATCAGCTCGAGGACATCGTAAAGATTTCCCGAACCACTTCCGCTGGTCGATGCGTTGGATTGCTGAATGGCAGTCACGATCGATCATCCCTTCCAGTTGACTGGAGCGGGTCATGGGGGTGCGTGATGACGTGGGCGGCCGAGCCCGGGCCGCATCATCTGTCGATCTGGCCGCGCCCATATCGGCGCGTGCGCTCATAGCCCACCAGTTGGCCCCGTTCATCGAGGTAAACGCGGTAGGAAGCCATCACGCTCGCGGTGTCCGGGACCCTTTCGATCTCCACCACTTCCACATCCGCCAACCAACCGTCATCGGTGGCCTTGAGCGCCGACACCGAGCCGGGCTCGCATTGGAGCATCTGTGCAAGTTGCCCGGAGGCGTGGCGCATTGCCGTGGGCGCGGCGACCCGTTCCGGCCGTCCGTTGTGCGCTTCCTTGTGATCCGTGTTTTCCTCGGTCGCCATGATCCCGCCTGTCGTGCGTCGTAGGGTTTTTGTCGAAGTACGGTGGATGTCCGGTGGCGATAGAGGACCGCGTGCCCCCGGGACTCGAACGTATGCGTAGTCGCATGTATGAGCAGTGATTCCGCCTTACGGAAGGCGATCTCCGTAGTTCAACTCACCGATCAGCTCAACGATCGGCTCACGGCCAACTCGCGAATCACTGACGTGTCCGTCAGCGCGGGGGATTCAGGAGTGCAATTACCCAGGACGGGCCGAGCCCCGTCAGCAAGACGCCTCCCGTCACCGTGACAAGACGCCACTCGTCACCATGACAAGACGCCCCTCATCACCATGACAAGAAAAGCCGGCCGCGGAGCCGTGACGCTGGGGAAAGCGGCACAGCTACGGCAGCCGGCGACATGAAGTTGCGTACGACGGAATCAGGGCGCCCCGGTCCGGGGGATTGTTACGGGCCGGCGGGCGGTTCGCCGGCGACGATCACCTGGGCGGGGCGCAGCAGACGGTCGCCGACGCGGTAGCCCTGGCGGAGGACCGCGATGCAGGTGGCATGCTCCAACCGGTCGTCGGGGGTGTAGGTGATGGCCTCATGGATCAGCGGGTCGAAGGGGGCGCCCACCGTGCCGAAGGGCTGGAGGCCCAGTGCCCCCAGTTCGTTGTGCAGAGCCTCGGCGACGCGCTGGAAACCACCGGTGACCTCGCCCTGTTCCCTGGCCTCGGCGAGGGAGTCGAGCACGGGCAGCAGCCGGCTCAGCACATTGGCCACGGCGATCTCGCCGACCGCCAGGCGGTCGCGGTGGACCCGCTTGCGGTAGTTGTCGTACTCGGCCTTCAGCCGCTGAAGATCGGCCGTACGCTCCCGGAGCTGGGCGCGCAGCGCCACTTCCTGCGGGGCCGACCGCTCCGGGGCCCGGTCGTCACCGGAGGGCCGTCCCGTGCGCTGCTCGCTGTCCTCCTCCGCCGGGGTGGCGCGGGGCGGGACCGCGGCGGGGCTTTCCCCCGGACCGTGCCCGACGATGGCCAGCGGCGGCTGAGCGGGGCCACGGACGTTGGTCGGACGGTTCATCGTGCGCCTCCCTCCTGCTTGTCGTCATCGACGATCTCCGCATCGACGACATCGTCCTGATCGCCGGCCGCCGTGTCCGACGCGCCCTCGCCGGAGCCGCCGGCGGCCCCGTCGGAGCCCTGGGCCTGAGCCTGCGACTGGGCGTCGGCGTACATGGCCTGGCCCAGCTTCTGGGAGACGGTCGCCAGCTTCTCGGTGGCGGTACGTAGCTCCGCGGTGTTGCCGCCGTCGCCGGAGTCGGCCTTGAGCTTCTCCTTCACCTCGCCGATGGCGGTCTCGACCTCGGTCTTGATGTCACCGGGGACCTTGTCCTCGTTGTCCTTGAGGAACTTCTCGGTCTGGTAGACGAGCTGCTCGGCCTGGTTGCGGGTCTCCGCGGTCTCCCGCCTGCGGCGGTCCTCCTCGGCGTGGTGCTCGGCGTCGCGGACCATCCGGTCGATGTCGTCCTTCGGCAGCGAGGAGCCGCCGGTGACGGTCATCTTCTGCTCCTTGCCGGTGCCCAGGTCCTTGGCCGTGACGTGCATGATGCCGTTGGCGTCGATGTCGAAGGAGACCTCGATCTGCGGGACCCCGCGCGGGGCCGGCGGCAGACCGGTCAGCTGGAACATTCCGAGCTTCTTGTTGTACGCCGCGATCTCGCGCTCGCCCTGGTAGACCTGGATCTGCACGGACGGCTGGTTGTCCTCGGCCGTCGTGAAGATCTCGGAGCGCTTGGTCGGGATCGTGGTGTTGCGTTCGAGGAGCTTGGTCATGATGCCGCCCTTGGTCTCGATACCGAGGGACAGCGGGGTGACGTCCAGCAGGAGGACGTCCTTGACCTCGCCCTTGAGCACACCGGCCTGGAGGGCGGCACCGACGGCGACGACCTCGTCCGGGTTGACGCCCTTGTGCGGATCCTTGCCGGTCAGCTCCTTGACCAGTTCGGTCACCGCGGGCATACGGGTCGAGCCGCCGACCAGGATCACATGATCGATGTCGGCGACCTTGATCCCGGCGTCCTTCACCGCGTTGTGGAACGGCGTCTTGCACCGCTCCAGGAGGTCGGCCGTCAGCTGCTCGAACTGCGAGCGGGTGAGCTTCTCGTCCAGGTGCAGCGGCCCGTCGGCCGATGCGCTCAGATACGGCAGATTGATCGTGGTCTCGGTCGCCGCCGACAGTTCGATCTTCGCCTTCTCCGCGGCCTCGCGCAGGCGCTGGGTGGCCATCTTGTCCTGGGACAGGTCGATGCCGTAGGCGTTCTTGAACTGCTTGGTCAGGTAGTCCACGATCCGCTGGTCCCAGTCGTCGCCGCCCAGGTGGGTGTCGCCGTTGGTGGCCTTCACCTCGACGACGCCGTCGCCGATGTCCAGCAGCGAGACGTCGAAGGTGCCACCGCCGAGGTCGAACACCAGGATGGTCTGGTCGTTCTCCTTGTCGAGGCCGTAGGCCAGGGCCGCGGCGGTCGGCTCATTGACGATCCGCAGTACGTTCAGGCCGGCGATCTCACCGGCCTCCTTGGTCGCGGTGCGCTGGGCGTCGTTGAAGTACGCAGGAACGGTGACGACGGCATCCGTCACATCCTCGCCCAGGTATTCCTCGGCATCGCGCTTGAGCTTTTGAAGCACCCGCGCGGCGATCTCCTGAGCGGTGTACTGCTTGCCGTCGATGTCGCCGCTCTCCGGGAAACGCCACTGCGCCTCGCCCATGTGACGCTTGACCGACCGCGCGGTGCGGTCGACGTTGGTCACGGCCTGCCGTTTGGCGATCTCACCCACCAGCACATCGCCGCCCTTGGCGAAGCCGACCACCGACGGGGTGGTCCGGGCGCCCTCGGCGTTGCTGATGACCGTGGGCTCACCGCCCTCCAGCACGCTGACCACCGAGTTCGTCGTACCAAGGTCAATACCCACTGCACGTGCCATGGTCTTCTCCTCGTCTTGCGGCCGACTCCCGGAGCGGCACCGCCCGGCACCGGCACCCGACGCCACGCCCGCAGGCCCCCTGGCGGAGGCCGGACCGGGTGCCCGGGTGGCCCCGAGTCTCGCCCCGTTGGCCCTCTCACCTGCTGTGATGGAGAGTGAGCCGGTCTGCGTCGCCGGTATACAACGTGCATAAAACGTGCCGACACATCTGTCAAGATATTCCTTTTCACGGCATATACACCGTATGCGCCAACCGCGGTCGCGTTCCCGCCGGCCGTTGCAGTCGGGTGGCCCTGCCGGCTCGCCGGCCCTGCCAGCTCGTCGGCCCTACTGGCCCCGTCGGCCCTACCGGCCCCCGCGTCTGCCCTGCCGGACCCAGTGGCGACAGCCGGGTCTGCCGGGAGAGCGCACCCCGCTCGGTGCGCCCGGCGGTTCACCGCGGACGCACCGAGCGGGGCGAGTCAGGCCGCTGTCACGGGAGTTGAGGTCCAGGTGCCGAGGGCCATCTCGGCGGTGATGCCGGGGCCGAAGCCGGCCAGCAGACCGCGCTGGCCGTCGAGGGCCGACGCTTCGTCGAACATGCGCGCCAGCGCGTCGAGCACCACCGCACTGGCGATGTTGCCGTACTCGGTCAGTGTCGCGCGGCTGAACCGGAAGGCCTCCGGAGGCACGTCGAGGAAGCGGCACAGGTCGTCCAGGATGCGCGGACCGCCCGCGTGGACGATGTAGAAGTCCAGTTGGCCCGCGTCCCAGTGGTGCTGCTCGGCGACGGCGCGCAGGGCGGGGGCGAGCGGTTCCATGGTCCCGGGGACGCGCTTGTCCAACTGGAAGTGGAAGCCCGTGGACCGGATCGCGTAGGAGATCCAGTCCTCCGTGTTCGGGATGAGGTACGAGCTGTTGCGTTCCAGCTGGACACCGGTGCCGCCGCTGCCGCGGACCACGGCGGAGGCCACCGCGTCACCGAAGAGACCGTTCGACAGCAGCGACCCCACACCCAGGTCCGTGGGCTGGTAGCACAGCGAGCAGAACTCACACGCGACGATCAGCACGTTGGCTTCGGGGTACGCCCGGCAGAAGTCGTGTGCCCGGTTGATCGCGGCGCCCCCCGCGGCGCAGCCGAGCTGGGCTATCGGTATCTGCCGTGTCTCCGACCGGAAGCCCAGGGTGTTGATGAGCCAGGCGGTCAGTGCCGGCATCATGAATCCGGTGCAGGAGACGTAGACGATGAGGTCGATCTGCCGGGGTTCCAGTTCGGCCTGGTCGAGCGCCTTGCGGACCACGGCGGGGACGCGGGCCTTGGACTCCTCCTCGTAGACCGCGCTACGGGCGTCCAGCCCCGGATGCTTGAGCACCTTGTCGATCGGCTGTATCAGATGTCGTTTGAGTACACCCGTGTTCTCGATCAGCCGCAGTATCAGTCTCAGCTGCGAATGATCCTTGTGCAGCCGTCGCGCGAGTTCGAGGGTGTCGTCCTGGGTGATGACGTATTCAGGGACCGCGATTGCAGGTTTGCACAGAACCGCCATGGGATGCACTCCTTGCAGACTGTGGCCCGCCCAGTGAATTCCCTGTTCTGAAATTCGAGTCGTTATCGGCCGACGGTATCCGTCGAGGTCACTCGCCCGATCAGAGCGGGAAAGGAAACCAGGAGCGGATCCGGCGGCCCGAAATTGACGACTACGGGAGGGAATCGAGCGGGCCAGCCGTCGAAGAATGAACTCTCCCCGTGCTGGTGGAACGATCTTTCCGAGTAGTAACCGTACGCCAGGCAGGTGCAATCGGCATGTTGCTGCCGTGACCCACGGTCACCACGTGACGGGCAGCTCCAGGGGATAGCGCCAGATCGAGTTGGTGTTCCAGCGGATCTCCTCGGCCGGCTGTGCCAGCTTCAGGTCCGGGAAGCGCTCCAGGAGGGTTCCGAGGGCGACTTCCAGCTCCGTGAAGGCGAGCGGGGCACCCAGGCAGTGGTGTCCGCCCCAGCCGAAGGTCATGTGCGAGGTCCGGTCCTCGCGCTCCAGGTCCAGCTCGTCGGGCCGGTCGAACTTCCGGCTGTCCCGGTTGGCCGTCAGATAGGAGACGTGCACGATGTCCCCGGCCCGGATCAACACCCCGCTCAACTCCACGTCCTCGGTGGCGACTCGGGGGATGCCGACGCCCTTGCGGAAGGGGATGAACCGCAGCATTTCCTCCATCGCCTGCGGGAGCATCTCGGGGCGGGAACGCAGCATCGCGAGGTCCTTGGGCCGAGTGAGCAGCGTGTAGGCGAGGTTGCCGATCTCGTAGGTGGTGGTGTCCTGGCCGGTGATGAGCAGGACCATGGCCATGACGGTGAGTTCCTGGTCGTTGAGGATCTCGTCGCCGTCGCGAGCGGTGGCCAGGGCGCTGATCAGGTCGTCGCCCGGGTGCTGGCGACGCTTCGCCGTCAGCGTCTTGAAGTAGCCGCGCATATCGGCCTTGGCCTGCACGGCGCGGTCCCGGTTCTCGACGGTGACGTTCATCATCGTCCGGGCGTGCCCGCGCAGCTGGGCGCGGTCGGACTCGGGGATGTCGAGGACCTCGCAGATCGTGGTCAGCGGCAGGGGGGACGCCAGGCTCTCCATCAGGTCGGCGGGAGAGCCGTGCTCGGTCATCCGGTCCAGCAGTTCGTCCACGACATGCTGGGTGCGGGTCCGCATCCGCTCCACGTGCCGCGGGGCGAACGCCTTGGAGACCAGGCTCCGCAAGCGGCTGCTGGCGGGCGGGTCCATCACGTTGATCGCCTCGTCCTGGACGATCGGCTCGGGGGTCATGCGGGGGAAGTCCCGGCCGATGACGGCGCTGCGGCTGAAGCGCCGGTCCGTCGTCACCGTGCGTACGTCGTCGTACTTGGTGACGAGCCATGCCTCGCCTTCCCCGTGGGGCAGCCGGATACGGGCGACCGGTTCTTCGGTCAGCAGGCGCTTGAGAGTCGGATCGAATTCCAGGCCCTCGGCATAGTCGAATGGACAGTTCCAGACTTTAGAGCCGGATTTCATGGTGAGCTCCCGAAGTGAGGTGTGACGAGCGGATTCACCGCCTGCGAAGTGAAGAACCAAGCGCCCGCATGCGGTCGTACCAGGTGCCAGCCGTCAGCCGGAAAGGCGCTCATTTATTTCCGGTCACCGTCGACCCGGAGGTAGGGAGGTCCTTTTCTGCCCCGTTCGGCCGACGGACTGCCGGGGGTGGTTGCCCTGAGGTCCACAGTGACTTACGGATATCGGTGAGTGGTCGGTGAGATGCGCCGATCGGGTGATCTCTCGGCCGGGTTCAGAGGTGCCGTACTGCGTATTTCCCTAGGGAGAGCCGGGCCGCGGCTCATCGGAGTCCGGAGAGCGAAGGCCCGCCCCGGCCCGCTTGACAAAAGCTGTTGCCAGGACGGCAAATAGAGCCATGGCGGACGATGACATTCCCGGCGTGCTGAACGCGGTCGGCCCGCGGCTGCGGGCGCTGCGGCGACAGCGCGGAGCGACCCTGGCGCAGCTGAGCGAGGTCACCGGCATCTCGCTCAGCACCCTCTCGCGTCTGGAGTCCGGGCAGCGCAAACCGACCCTCGAACTCCTGCTTCCGCTGGCCAAGGCCCATGGGGTGCAGCTGGACGAGCTGGTCGGGGCACCGGCCACCGGCGACCCCCGTGTCCATCCGCGCCCCTTCACCCGCGACGGGCAGACCTTTGTGCCGCTGACCCGGCACCTCGGCGGCCTGCACGCCTACAAGCAGATCCTCCCCGCCAAGAAAGTCACCGGCACGCGCCCCGAGTTGCGTACCCACGAGGGCTATGAGTGGCTCTACGTCCTTTCCGGCCGGCTGTGGCTGGCACTCGGTGAGCACGATCTCGTTCTCACCTCAGGGGAGGCCGCCGAATTCGACACCCACATCCCGCACGGCTTCGCCAATGCAGGCCCGCATCCCGTCGAGTTCCTCAGCCTCTTCGGGGCACAGGGCGAGCGGATGCACGTCCGCGCCTCGCCACCGGCGCCGCACCCCGGCCAGGCCTGACCCTCTGCGCGGGCAGCCCAGGCCGATAAGGAATTGCCTTGGACGACACGGCAGTTGAGGATCGACGGCAGTAAGGGGGACGGCTCTGCGTACCGGCACGTTGCGCCGTTCCGTGGCCGGCGCACCACCACGTGAGGACACCCATGCGAGCAGCGGACCCGGACTTCGTCACTCCCACCGGAGAGGTATTCACCAGAACGCACGTGGGCGTGCCACAGGTGGACGCCGCGACCTGGTCCCTGACGGTGGAAGGACTCGTCGCACATCCGCTGCGACTGGACCTGGAAGCGCTGCACGCACTCCCCGCGACGCGCCTCACCGCCTTCCACGAATGTTTCGGCAGCCCGTTCGCCCCTGATGTCCCGGTGCGCGCGGTGGCGAACGTGCGATGGTTCGGCGTCCCCCTCGCGCGCCTGCTGGACGACGCGGCGCCGCACGCCGACGCCGCGCACCTCTGGTTCGAGGGCGTGGACCACGGCACCTTCCGCGGCACACCCGATGTCAGATACCTCAAGGACCTGCCACTGGAGACCGCCTACCGTGACGTCCTGCTCGCCTACGCGATGAACGGCGCACCGCTGGAGCCGGTACACGGCTTCCCGGTGCGCGCCGTGGTGCCGCGGATGTTCGGCACCAATTCGGTGAAATGGCTCCGCCGCATCGTCGTCTCGGACACCAGGCCCGATCACCTCTTCACCACCCAGCTCTACAACCGGCGGCAGCCCGGCAGCGAGCGCCCGCAACCGGTCCGGGAAGTGGATGTCAACAGCGTCCTAGTCGCACCACGCGAAGAGGATGACCTGGCGGCGGGGGTGCTGGAGGTGCGTGGCCGGGCGTGGAGCGTGACCGAGGTCGTCGCCGTGGAGATCGCCGTGGACGAGGGCCCGTGGGAGACCGCCCGGCTCGATGCACGGGGGCCGGAACCCACCTGGCAGCGCTTCACCCTGTCCCGGCGGTTCGCACCCGGGCAGCACCGGATCAGATGCCGGGCCCATGACCGCGCGGGCCGCGTGCAGCCTGGACCGGGCTCGCGCAACTCGGTCCAGGAGATCGTCGTGCGGGTCCGCGCCTAGATCCTCGCCTACGTCCGTGCCTGGGCCCCGCGGGCAGCGGGCACGGACCGATGCCGGCCCCGCCGCTGCTCACCTACGGGCGTACGAGCACGCGGTGAGCGGTCGGCTGTCGTCAGGTGTCAGGCGAGCCAGCTGTACGGCAGGCGGAGGAGGGCGGCGACGCGTGCGGCAACGACCGACGCGTGCGGCGGCGCGCCTCCGTCGGCCAGGCCGCGGGTCAGATGGAGATGCAGGGACTGGAGCGTGGCGAAGGTGTTGAAGGCCCAGGGCGGGACGGGGCCGGGACCTCCACCGTCGAGGGCATCCGCCACCACGTTCAGCCAGCCGGTGGCCTGCTCGGCCGTCATGCCGGGAGCGAGCAGGATGCGGCTGACCGCATGGGCCAGGCGCGCATCCTCCAGCTGTGCATAGCGGTAGTCCGCGTCTGCGGCCGTCATCCGGTGGGCACACAGCTCCAGCAGTGCGACGCGGCGGGCGGGCAGCACCCGGGCGAAGGCCGCGGCCGCGTCGGCGCCATGGGCGACGGCGTGGAGCCAGCCCAGCGAGTCGTCCCAGCCGCGGGTGTCGCGTTCGGACGGGTACCAGGCGGAGAACGCGGCGTACCAGCGCTCCGCGGCGGCGGCCGGGACGGCGTCGGGGACGGCGTGCCCCCGCGTCAGCACACACCGGAGAACGAGCGGGGCGAAGGTGCGGGCCTGAATCTCCGGATGGGTGAATCGCTCCGCGGCAGTGTCACCGAGGTCCTCCAGGACCTCGTCGAGGTGCCCTTCCCGTATCCAGCGCGCGGCGGCGGTATAGGCCTGCGCGTCACGGACCTCGGGGTCGGGAGACACCAGCATGGCCGACAGCTCGTCCCGGAGCCGGGAAGCCGGTACGGCGTCAGGGAAGGGAAAACCCTGGGCGGCGATCGTCGGCCAGCGGACAAGATCAGTACTCATCGCGGCAGCTTTCCACGCGCCGCGAGGAGCGACAAGAGGCTCCCGAAGGCCGGAACCCGCCCGGCAGCCGCACCGCGCGCGGCGAGGGAGGCCCCCGGCGAGGAAGCCCCGGCAAGGGAGACCCGACGAGGAAAGTCCCGGCAAGGCAAGCCCCGCCGTAACGAAACGTGACGGGGGGGCTGCGTTCCGCGTCCGGAGAGGGACGGTGGACAACGGGTCGATGCCCGACCGGCCCCTGCTGCACCGGGGCTGAGATGCGGATGATCCCGTCGGCCCGCAGGCTGGACGTGGGGGAGTCTTCGGCCCATGGGTCATGGCGGCATGGGCATGGCGCATGGGTCGGAGGCGTGCAGGAAGCGAGGGCTTGCCGCCCACTGCGCAGGTTTGTCGGAAACCTCGCGGAGGGCGCAAGCCGGCGCCACCCGCTCGGTGGGGCCGACAAGGGAGCAGACATGACAAAGGACCGGAAGTCTTCGCACCCGAAGATGGGCGAGGGCCCCAGCACGCACAAGGGATCGGAGCAGCACGGCTGGTCGCCCGATGTCGACCAGACCGAGCAGCAGAAGAACGAGAGTGCGCACAGGTCGTTCCATCCCGAGCGCTACGCGCCGGAGAAGGACAGCAGCAAGGAGTCGGCCGAGCGGCAGGAGAAGGTGCCGCCGGCGAGCGAGGTGAAGAGCGAGACGCGCAGCGGCGAAAAGCACGCCGCCGAGACCGATGAGAAGGGCATGCGGGACATGGGCCCGAAGGGGCCTTCACGCCGGCCCAGCGGGGGCAGGGACGCCGAAGCGCACACCGGGGTCGACCCGCAGAACCCTTGAGCGTGAGCGCCGTGCGCCGCACCGCCACAACAGCTTCGAGGCTTTCGCCGTAACCGTTCGTGAAGGCCGCGCGGGCCGGGCACCCGAAAGAGGGACCCGGCCCGCGGCTCGTCGGCTGCTCGCCCTGGTTGCCTGCCGGGTGTCCTGCGGGCGACGAGGAAGTGCAGGGGTGGCCCGCTGTGAGTGGTCCGGCCGGGCCAACTGGGCGGCGGCGCACGGCGGTCACGCCGTAGCGTGGGGTGGGGCGAGGGCACCGGGACCCGTGCGAGAGCCGTACGGGTGTCAGGAGAGCGTTACGGGGCGCCTGTTCGCTGCCGGGTGTGGTGCCGAGGACCGGTCGCGGCAGTAAAGTCTGCTCCCATGTCGAAGCCCGACGCGCTGCTTGTCGACATCGCCACCATGGTGGAGTCGGAGCAGAGCAATCAGATGTCTCTCACTGTTGTTGTCCAAGGCGCTGTCCTCACCGGACGGTTGGCGCCCGAGGGCGTGTGGCGGCAACGCGTGGCCGAGGTCTTGCAGGAGTCGGAGCGGCTGGGCCCGTTCTCCGCGCTCTTCTCCTCGGCCGGCCCGGATTCCCGCTCGCCCGGCCGGAGCGGTCCACCCACGCATCTGCACTTCCACGTGGCGAGGATCCTCCAGGGAAGCATCGGCCTTCCCGAGACCGGCGGGATGTACCGCGTGGCGATCGAGGATGTGGGCGCCTGGACGGTGGGCGACTTCCGCTACTCCGACCACTGAGCCCCTGCCCCGGCCCCGGTACGACGGAACAGGGGTGTGGGGGGCGGG